>QNDG01000097.1 GCA_003645915.1 Candidatus Zhuqueibacterota bacterium
CTTTCCGTTGTTGTTGCATTTATTTGCGGTGCTGTTGCTCAATTTTTGAGCAGACTTCTTTTTACTTTTGATTATACAAAAAAAATAAAACGATACGGAGCAATATGGGGTGGAATTGCTCTTGCATTTATCACCTATTTTATTTTAATAAAAGGAGCAAAAGGTGCGTCATTCATCACCCCTGACACTATTAACTGGATAAAACATCATACAATAACAATGCTCGGAGCAATCTTTGCAGTATCTGCAATTATTCTGCAGATTCTGATCTTTTTAAAAGTAAACATATTCAAACCAATCGTGCTCATCGGCACTTTTGCTCTGGCAATGGCATTTGCTGCCAATGATCTTGTCAATTTTATCGGAGTTCCTGTTGCGGGCCTGCATGCATACGGAATTGCCGCTTCTTCAGGATCTCCTGGAACCGCAAGTATGGCTCCCCTCGCAGGGAAGGTTGCGACAAATCCGTTAATTTTACTCCTTGCAGGACTTGTTATGGTTTTAACTCTATGGCTTTCAAAAAAAGCAAAAACAGTTACGGAAACAGAGATCAGCCTGGGGCAGCAATCCGAAGAAGAAGAAAAAGAAAAATTCGGCTCCACCGGTATGGCCAGGAAAATTGTAAAAATGACCATCGGATTTTTTAACTTTGTACGTATGATAATTCCTGCTCCTGTACGCAACTGGATGATGAAAAGACTGGATACAAGCCATTACAAAGTTGACACAAATGCAGAAGGAAAACCCTCTTTTGATCTTCTCCGCGCTTCGGTAAACATGATGGTTGCAAGTGCGGTAATATCATATGCAACATCCAACAAGCTGCCTCTTTCCACAACTTATGTAACTTTTATGGTTGCAATGGGCTCATCATTTGCTGATCTGGCCTGGGGAAGAGAAACAGCAGTTTACAGAATTACAGGCGTGTTGACTGTAATAAGCGGCTGGTTTTTTACTGCATTTTCCGCTTTCCTGCTTTCTCTGGTGATTGCAACTGTAATTTTTTATACAAAAGCTGCAGGAGTAATTGTTCTTCTTGTTATTATTGCCGTGCATCTTTTTAAAAATCATATAAGACACTCGGAAAGAGAAAAACAGAAGGATAAAGACCAGATTTTTAATCTGAAGAAAGTTACTGACGTAACAAGCACTATAGCAACAACTTTTGAGCAGATGGGATTATTTATTAAGGAAATAAAAATTTCAACAAACAATTCCATAGACGGCCTTTTCTCACAAAACGAATACATTTTAAGGAAGGAACTGAGAAAATCAAAAACAATTCAGCGTTGGGCAAATATTATAATTGCCAACATATTTAAGGCTGTACGGCTTTTTACAGATAAGGACAGAGTCTTTTCCTATAAATACGGACAGACAATAAGACGTCTTCAGAAACTGGCCGACGGCCAGCGTGATATTGCTTACAGAGCTTACAATCATGTAAGTAACCATCACAAAGGTCTGCTTCAATCACAAATTGAAGAACTAAAGCAGGTTCAGGACATTCTTAATGATATTCTTGACCACACAATTAAATCATTAATGGATAATAATATCGAAAAATACAAAACAATTATTTTAAAGGATTCAGAACTCCGAAAGCTTGCTGCAGATCTTAATGAACGTCAGATTGAACGTATAAGATCAAAAGAGTCCAAAACCCGGCTGACAATTTTATACTATGCCATTATCGGAAACGCTATGATGATTTCCAAACAGTGTATCGAGCTTATGAAAATTTTTTCCAACAGTTTTGGGAATAAATAGGTAACAGATATCTTTAAACAGGCTCTTGTACTTTTAAAAGCCCCCTCTATTCGGGGGCAATTTATATAAAATGTTATTTGAAATTTTCAGTACGGGAATACAAGTTGTTAATACATTAATTGTAATCTGATTTTAATCTTTTTTTTGTATAATTTTCAGATGATAAAACACTTATTCACATTGATCAGAGGAAAACAGAAATGAAATTCGATTTTGCAAACCTTCAGCCCAGAAAATTGTTATTTTTTCTTTTTATCAGTACAAATTTATCCCTGGCCCAGCAAAAGCCTGTTATCAATGCAGGCAACGTTCCGGTTTCATTCAGACTTGACGGGAAGCTTAACGAACAAGCATGGCAGAACACTGATTCAATAAGTACATTAACAATGGTGGAACCTTTTGAGGGGAAAAGTCCTGCATATTCAACGATTATTAAAGTTCTGGCAAATTCCCGTTATCTGGTTTTTGGATTCAAATGCAATGATCCTGAACAAATAGTTGCTTTCTCAAAAGCTAAAGATTCTGATCTGAAAAGTGAAGACCACATCCGTTTTGTTCTTGACACATTTATGGACGAAAGATCAGGATATGTGTTCGCAATAAATCCGAACAGCGCCAGGTATGACGCTTTAATTTCAAATAGCCGGCACGGTGAAAACCGAAACTGGGATACAGTCTGGGAGGCTAAAACTTTTATCGGGAAAAACGGATGGTCTGCCGAGATAAAAATTCCCGTTAAAAGCCTGAATTTTAAAAAGGGTTTGAAAACCTGGGGCTTTAATGTTGAACGCAGAATTCAGCGTCTTCAGGAAACCGACCGTTGGGCAGGTGCAAGACAAGACTATAAAATCACACAGATAAGTCAGGCCGGCATTTTAAAAGGATTACCCGAATTTAACATAGGAATAGGATTAAGCATATTCCCTTCTGTTGTAACCGGAGCAGGAAGTCCGGCTCCTGATGAAAAAACTGAATTTACAAAAGACGTAAGTCTTGATATCTCTCAGAAACTTGGACCCAATTTACAGGCATCCCTTACAATAAATACTGATTTTGCAGAAACCGAAGTTGACAACAGAAAAATCAATATTACACGTTTCCCCCTGTTTTATCCCGAAAAAAGAACTTTTTTTCTCGAAGGAACCGATATTTTCGAATTTGGATTGGGACTAAGAAGAGATATTATCCCTTTTTTCAGCCGTCGTATAGGACTTATTGAAGGCCAACAGATCCCACTAAAAGCAGGCGGAAAATTACACGGGAGAGCAGGAAACACTAATATTGGAGCGCTCATTGTAAATACAGGTGAAGTAACAGGCACTGTATCACCAACAACAATGGGTGTTATGCGGATCAAACAAAACATCTTTGAAGAATCATCAATGGGAATTATAGCAACAGCAGGAGATCCAAACGGTTTAAAAGAAAGCTGGCTTACAGGTTTTGATTTTACATATAAAACCTCCAAGTTCCGGGGCAAGAAAAATTTTGTGGCCGGAATATGGGGATTGTGGACTCACAGAGAAGACGTATCGGGCTATCAGAAATCTTTTGGATTTAAAATTGATTACCCTAACAACCTGTGGAATATATCTCTTACATATAAAAAAATTGATAAGGATTTTCAACCTTCTCTGGGGTTTGTTCCGCGTACAGGCGTGAATATCTGGCAGGGTGCTGTTGTTTACAGTCCTCACCCTGACTGGAAACTTGTCAGGCAGATGTTCCATGAATTTTTTCCCATGCTTGTGACAAATCTGAACAATGAATGGGAAAGCTACAGAATTTTTACAGCTCCTGTTAACTGGCGTTTTGAAAGCGGAGATCGTTTTGAGTTCAACATTGTACCACAGGGAGAAAAACTGGCAGAACCTTTTGAGATTTCAGAAGGCGTAACAATTCCTTCAGGAGAGTATAACTGGACAAGATACCGTCTGGAAGGAGGTCTGGCGGCAAAAAGAAAAATCAGCGGTCAGCTTACGTGGTGGTTTGGAAAATTTTATACCGGTACACTGGATCAGATACAATTAACAATGTCTCTAAATCCCTCACCTGTTGTTAATGCAGGTCTCTCCGGTGAATTCAACTTTGGCCGGTTAAAAGAAGGGAACTTTAAACAGCAGCTTTTTGCATTCAGGCTGATGATCAATTTCTCGCCGGATCTTCAATTAAGCGGATTTCTGCAGTACGATAATGAAAGCGAGACAGTTGGTTTAAATTCCAAATTACGCTGGATCTTTTCTCCTCTCGGAGATTTGTTTATTGTGTATAATCATAATCTTGCAAAATCTGTAACAGAGCGGTGGTACAGAGATTCCAACCAGCTGTTGATTAAGCTGCGTTACGGGATCAGAATTTAGAATGCGATTAAAAAATAATTACAGATCATGTTACTAATCGCATAAAAAGAGAATATTTATGCGGATTTTAATTGTTGAAGACGAACCCAAAATAGCAGGGTTTATAAAAAAAGGCTTAGAAGAGGAAAACTGGAACACCTTGGTTGCTTATGACGGTATGACAGCCCTTGATTTATTAAATACTGATACTTTTGATGTGATCATTCTTGATATTATGCTTCCCGGTATTGACGGATTGTCTGTTCTGCAAAATCTGCGTGACCAGGGAAACAACACACCGGTTATCCTGCTGACAGCCAAGGATACTGTTTCTGACCGCGTTAAGGGGCTTCGTTCCGGTGCAGATGATTATTTAATAAAGCCTTTCTCTTTTGACGAGCTTCTGGCAAGACTGGAAGCTCTTGTCAGGAGAGATAAAAGAAGTTTTTCAGGAACACTGAAATCAGCAGATATTGAAATTGACATAAAAAAACACAGAGTAACCCGTAAAGGCAAAAGAATTAATCTGACTCCCTCTGAATTTCGTGTACTTAAACTGTTGCTGGAAAATTACGGACACGTTTTATCCCGCCTTGCAATTGAAGAAGAAATCTGGGGCCTGAATCTTGAAAAAGAGACAAATATTGTTGATGTATATATTAACAGGCTCAGGAAAAAAATTGATGTACCTTTTAACAGCTCTCTTATTCATACTGTAAGAGGATTTGGTTACAAACTGGAGAGTACTGATGAAGATTAATTTGCCAATTGTTGTTCGTCTCTCTTTGTGGAATACTTCAATACTTCTTATTGCTCTTATAATTTTCGGATCACTGTCTTACTACTTTGTTTCAAAAGAACTTTATTACGAACAGATGAGCCTTCTTAAAGAAAGCGGTGAGCAGGTGTCTGAAATTATGCATATAAGAGACGGCAGACTTGACACAAGGCATCTGATGTATGAATCAAGAGAAGACCTGAACTTCTCTGAAAAAGGGATTTTCTTTCAGATAGTTGATAAAAGAGGAAAAACCGTATTTTTATCCCCCAACTTTCCTCATTCATTAAAAATTGACAATAAAATTTCTTCAAATCAAATTACACGAATATCTGATAAAAGCGAATCTGCTTTCAGTGTTGTATCTGTTCCCGCTGCTATAAGAACCCGGCACAGAAGTCATAAAAGAACCTACAACTATTTTATTTATACAGGCCAGTCAATAAGATACGTCACACGGATTCTTAAACGGATTAAACATCTGTTTTTCTGGCTGATCCCTGTTGTTCTGCTTCTTGCAAGCACAGGCGGATGGTACATGGCCAGAAAAAGTCTTGCTCCTGTTGTTAAAATCACAAAAGCAGCAAGGGAAATAAGCCTTAGAAATCTTCAGCAGCGCCTTCCAAAACCAAAGGTTGATGATGAACTGGGACAGCTTACAACCACTTTTAATGATATGATTCAAAGACTGGAAAAGGGCGTTAATGATATAAGACAGTTTACAGCAGATGCTTCCCACGAGCTCAGAACACCTCTGACAATTATGCGCGGGGAAATTGAAGTTACTCTCCGCCGTACAAGGAGCAGAGTTGAGTATAAAGAAAAACTTGCTGACATTCACAAAGAAATATTATGGATGGCAAAAATTGTTGAGAATCTTTTAACACTGTCCCGTGCTGACTCTGATAAAAATTTTCTGGAACTCAAAAGCACCAGACCTGACAAACTTGTAAGAGAAATCATTGAATCATTTAAGACTGCTGCAATTAAAAACAGTATTACAATTGAAGAAAAATTTGATAAAAGTCTTTCAAATATTTTAATCGACAGAGATAAAATCCGCCAGGTTGTCAATAATTTACTGGACAATGCAATAAAATATACGGAAAAACACGGGAACATAAAAATATCAATGTTTAAGAAAAATGACGGTATTTTAATTGATGTAACTGACACGGGCATAGGAATTAAGGATGAAGATATGCCTTTTGTGTTCAATCGTTTTTTCCGTGCTGATAAATCAAGAACCAGATTCGGAAACGGTACCGGGCTGGGACTATCAATCTGCAAGCTGATAGTTGAAGCTCACAACGGAGAAATTACAATACAAAGTGAATTCGGCAAAGGAACAACTGTTCAGGTATTCCTGCCTGACAAACCTGATAAACTTACTTAGAAATCTTGTTGTCTCTCGCAACGCCTGCAAAGAAAAGACAAGGATA
>QNDG01000098.1 GCA_003645915.1 Candidatus Zhuqueibacterota bacterium
AAGATTTCCCGTACATTTATTTCACAATGGATTTATTTGAACAGGAAAATTCGGAAAGAAATTTGAGTTCTGTCCCTCTTGCAGAGAGAATGCGGCCGCAATGTTTAAAGGATTTTGCAGGCCAGCAGCACATTATCGGAGAGGGGCGTTTCTTAGACAGATATATCAGTGAAGGGTGCCCGTCCTCAATAATTCTGTGGGGGCCTCCGGGAGCAGGAAAAACAACTCTTGCTGGAATTATTGCAAATGAAACAGGTGCCGGGTTTTCCAGGTTAAGCGCCGTAACTTCAGGGCTTGCAGATGTCAGAAAGGTAATTGAACAGGCAAAATTACAATTAAGAACCAGTGGAAAAAGAACAATACTGTTTATTGACGAAATTCACAGGTTTAACAAAGCTCAGCAGGATGCGCTTCTGCACGCAGTTGAAAACGGCACTGTGACACTGATAGGAGCAACAACGGAAAATCCCTCTTTTGAAGTGATTTCTCCTCTTTTGTCAAGATGCAGAGTTATAGCCTTAAAACCCCTGAAAGAGGAAGATTTAAAAGATATTTTACACCGTGCTTTAAAATCAGATAATATTCTTTCAAAAACAGAAGTAAAAATAAATCCTGATGCAGAGAATCTGCTTATCAAATACAGCGCTGGAGATGCAAGAAGAGTGCTTAATACTCTTGAATTGTCAGTATCCTTCGCAGAAAAAGACGGCTCCGGAAGGATTATATCTGCCAAAACCGTAAAAGAGGCTTTGCAGAAGGATGTTCTTGTTTATGATAAAAAAGGCGAGTATCATTATGATACGATTTCTGCTTTTATAAAATCAATACGCGGTTCAGATCCTGATGCTGCTGTTTACTGGCTTGCAAGAATGCTTGAATCCGGTGAGGATCCTCTTTTTATTGCCAGGCGGATGGTGATCCTTGCTTCGGAAGATATTGGTAATTGTGATCCTATGGCACTAATTCTTGCAAATGCAGCGTTCCAGAGCGTACATTCTGTCGGTATGCCTGAGGCCCGCATTATTCTGGCTCAGGCTGCAACATATCTTGCTTCTGCGCCAAAAAGTAATGCATCATACCTGGCAATAGAAAATGCTGTCAGAAGTGTAAAATCAAATCCCGGACTTCCTGTGCCTATGCATCTCAGAAATGCTCCGACCAAGTTAATGAAGGACATGGGTTACAGCAAAGGATATAAGTACGCTCATAACTATGAAGAAGGGTTTGTTAATGATAATTATCTGCCTGATGAATTGTCCGGTAGTGTGTTTTATTTCCCGTCTGACAGAGGAGCTGAAAAGTCAATAAAGGAGAGACTGAAAAAGATATGGCCCGGAAGGAAGAGGGATTAGTGAATAGTAAATAGTGAATAGGTTTGGGGGCGTTGGGGATTTTTTTAACGTGAGATTATGGTACAGGAAATTTTGAATTTTGAATGTTGAATTTTGGATTGGGGGAAAAGGGATGTTTTATTTTTACCAAAGTTATATTTAAAATGGGAATTTTCAAATTTCGGCGAATAAAAATTCGATTTTGTCATTTCAAAGGATTGTAAGCGGCAGTGAGAAATTTTATTAGTGGATAATGGAAAGTGAATAGAGATTCCAATTCGGTTATGATCTTTACAGGTAGTTCCGGGATATGTTGTATAAATAATAAACAGAGAAATCACTTGTTAAAAACGCATACATTAATTATTTTGTGTATGCACTTTTAACATAGAGACAAATATGAATATTGACAGTATTATAAATCTTTTTGAACAGAATAACTATTATATGAGATCAGGTCAGCTAACAGACCTTAAAGTCCATACGTCCAGTATTCGCCGTATGCTGGATCAGGGGCTGATTGAACAGGTAAAGCGCGGCCTGTTCAGGCTGCCGGCAGAGAAGATTCCGGAGCACGATTTTTTCACTTTTGACTATTTTGATGCTGCGGTAGCTGTTCCCAAAGGAGTTTTTTGTCTGACTACTGCCCTTTACTATTACGGGCTGACTACGCACAGACCCGTGACATTTGATATGGCAATTCCGCGTACACACCGTACCCCAAAACTTTTTACAGTCTCCGTCCGGTTTTACCGGTTTCAGGAGCCCTATTATTCCTATGGCGTGGAACAAGTAGAGACCAGAGTAGCAATGCTTAAAATCTACAATAAGGAAAAAACAATTTGTGATGCTTTCCGCCAAAGGCGTATCATTGGTGAAGATATTGCAATGGAAAGTCTGAATACCTATCTCAGACAGAGAAGAAAAGATATTAACAAACTGCTGAAAACAGCAGGTTTCTGTAAAGTAAAACATATCATTGAACCGGTTGTCAAAGCCATGGTAGGATTTTGATATGGCAAAAAGAGTTGTGAAAAATGTGGAAGCATCGATTCGGGCCAGACTGCTGAATCTTTCAAGAATGACAGGAGAGAACTATAACGCTGTTTTACTGCGGTTTTTTCAGGAACGTTTTTTGACTCGGCTTGGAATGTCAAAATATAAAGAGTATTTTGTACTGAAAGGCGGATTACTGCTTTCAATCCAACGCATTACCATATTTCGCCCAACCGTTGATATTGATATGCTCGGCGCAGGCATTTCTAACGACCCTGAACATTTGTCAACAGCCATTAAAGAAATAGCCAGGATTGAATTGGACGACGGCGTATATTTTAATACAGACACAATTACCTTAAGTGTAATTAAAGAGGATGCCGAATACGAAGGACTACGTTTTACTTTGGTTGTCCGTTTGGGAAAAATTAAGTCAAGGATACAGATCGATATTGGTTTTGGAGATGCGGTTCCCTTGTCATATACAAAGAAAGCATTGCCTCCCATGCTTCCGGGTCTTTTTACATCTGAAATATTACTTTATCCGCTGGAATCGGTAATTTCCGAAAAGTATCAAGCTATTGTTTATCTCGGTTCAGCTACCAGTCGTATGAAAGATTATTATGATATTTTATTTCTGGCGGAAAATCATGCCTTCATATTAAAGAAACTTAAAATGGCAATTGAGGCTACTTTTACCCGAAGAGAAACAGATATAGGAAGCCGTTTTTTTATCTATAGGTCAGATTATATTTCAGAGAAAGAAAAGATGTGGAAAGTATTTCTTAATAAAATTGGCATTGAAAGAAGAGTTGATTTCTCACAGGTTATTAAAATGATTAAGGAGTTTTTAGAGCCTGTGATTGAAGCAGATAAGAAAGAAGAAAATTTAATTTGGGATTCAAAGGTATGGTCATGGAGAGATATCGTTATTCCGGTATGATAATAATATGACGGGTTTTCATAATTAGCTGCAGGGAAATGTTTTATCCCTTTTTTTGCGGGTTCGGGAGTGTTTTTAAAGAGGTGCCCTTCAGTTATTATGTCAGCTTATGTTTATAAACCGGATTTTACGGATAATTGCAGAGAGAGTATAAAAAATAATTTTATTTTGTATTGTTCGTTTATTTTTAAAGTGCGGGGAAAATAATGACAGATTTATTTTTAGGGTTTGATGTGGGGGGCACGGATGTAAAGTCCGGTGTTGTAAATGAAGCAGGACAAATTCTCAGGGAAAATAAATTTGCCACAATGCCGGAGCAGGGTCCTGATATGTTTTTAAAACGGATTAAAAAGGAGATTGATAATTTTCGGAATGAGTTTGATATATCAGGGATTGGCATAGGTATGCCCGGTCTTGTTGACAATAAGAATGGATTTTACAAATTCGGGCCAAATTTACCGGGATTTAAAAATATCAAAATGGTAGAAATTCTGGAAAAATTATCAGGTCTTCCGGTCAATCTGGATAATGATGCAAATATGGCAGCATTGGGAGAATTTTCTTATGGAGCCGCAAGAAATTTTAACAGCGGTATGCTTATTACTCTCGGAACCGGTGTTGGAAGCGGATTGATTCTTGGCAAAGAGGTTTTTCACGGTGTATCCGGAGCTGCGGGAGAATTCGGGCATACAATTATAAAGTTTGACGGTCCGGTTTGTTCCTGCGGAAGGCAGGGCTGTATTGAAGCCTTTGCAGGTACAGCAGGAATTTTAAGAATTTTGCAGGAAAAAATCGAAGCAGGAGAAGATTCAGAGCTGAAAGATCTTTCCTCTCAGGAGCGTACGCCCAAATCAATCTACGATGCAGCAAAAAGAGGGGATTCTGTTGCTGCTGCAGTTTTTGCGGATGTAGGAATGTATCTTGGTATTGCTATGGCAAATACATCCAATCTTCTTAATATTGAATGTTTTGTAATAGGCGGAGGTGTTGCAGGTGCATGGGATTTTATAGTTAAGTCATTAAAATATTCTTTTATGCAGCATGCTCTCGGGCCAAATGCAGAAGGTGTTGAAATTTTTCCGGCAGAACTAAGTAATAAAGCAGGTCTTATTGGAGCGGCAGAATCTGTAAAAAGAAAAATCCAGAATATTTAATCATTTTTTTCAGCGTGGTACAAATTCAAGATGGTATAAGTGGCTCAGGTTCTGAAAATTTTGAGAAAACTTAAGTGCGGAGTTGTTCGTCTTAAAATACAGATATGAAAATTAAAACAATATTAAAAATATTTTTTTCCGCTTCTTTTTTGTTCATAATTTCAACTCTTGTGGCACAGGAACCGGTTAAAAATCTTCAAAAGGGAAGTGTAAAAAAGAGGGATCTTCAGGGACCTGTGCAATATGAGGCCTCAAAAATCGAAATTGACGTTGAAAAGCGGCTTATGGTTCTTTACGGAAACGCAAAAGTAAGCTATCAGAACATTGTGCTCACAGGGGGTAAAATTACTATAGACTGGAATACGCGTATTATGCGTGCTGAAAGTATTCCTGATACTGTTTATGAGCACAAGCCGGATTCAGAAGATTCTGTTATGGTCGTAACACGGATTCAGTATCCGGAATTTTCCGAATCCGGTGATGTTATGACCGGAGAAGTTATGACATTTAATTTTAAAACAAAAAAGGGAAGAGTTGTAAGGGGCAGAACCAAATTTGAAGACGGATTTTACAGCGGCAGGGCTCTTAAAATGATTAAAAAAGGGAGCCTGAATGTTGCAGATGCCAGTTTTACCACGTGTGATAAAGATTATCCGCATTTCCATTTCTGGTGTCAGAAAATGCGGATTGATGTAAATAAACGTGTAATTGCCAAACCTGTTGTGTTTTACATCGGCCATATACCTGTTATGGGTCTTCCGTTTATTTATTTTCCGATTACAAAGGGAAGACATTCTGGCCTGATTATGCCAAGATACGGAATGTCAACTATAGACGGGTGGTATTTGAGAGGTCTGGGATACTACTGGGCCGCAAGCGAGTACTGGGATTTAAAAGGTACTGTTGATTATTTTCAGAAGAGCGGTTTTCTGTTCAGAGGTGACTTAAACTACAATGTAAGGTATAAATTCAGCGGATCTGTTTCCGGATCATGGACAAGAAAAGATTTTGAAGCTTACGGAACAAAGGAGAGAAGGTGGGACTTAAACATAAGGCATTCACAGATTATATCCCCTACATCGCGTCTTACTGTTAACGGCTCTTTTGTAAGCTCCGGATCCCTTTACCAGCAGTTAAGTGAAAACAGAGAGCAGAGAATGCGCCAGGAGATCCGCTCAAATGCAACATACACCAAACAGTTCAGCGGTTCAAGAAGTCTGACTATAAATCTTAATCAGACAAAAAACCTGAAAACAGAAGAGGTTTCGGAAACTCTGCCGCGGATCAGCTTCAGAATGGGACAGATTCCTCTTTTTAAAACCAAGGACAGCAAAGATAACCGCTGGTACAATTCAATTTATTTTTCATATAACACAGAAATGTTATATCAACGGAGAAAAACATACAACAGCTCCGATTCAACGTACAACACTAATGATAATGCTGCGTGGCAGCACAGAGCCAGTCTCTCAGCTCCGCAAAAGCTGTTTGGATGGCTCACTTTCAGTCCGGGTTTTAATTTAACTGAAACATGGTATAATAAAAGAAAAATATGGTACTTAGACAGGGTTCAGAATAAAGCAGATTATTTTGAACAGGATGGATTTGCAGCAAGACATATTTACAATGTTTCCGCATCTTTCAGCACAAAGATTTACGGGATATTCAAACCGAGGTTTGCTCCTGATGTTATGATAAGGCATGTGGTGAGCCCTAACATGAGCTTTGGTTACCAGCCCGATTTTTCAGATGATGAGTACGGATATTATGATGCAGTGGAAGATACTTCCGGAGAAATTACCTATTATGACCGTTTTTACGGCTACACTTACGGCGGAACTCCGAGGGGCG
>QNDG01000099.1 GCA_003645915.1 Candidatus Zhuqueibacterota bacterium
CTCAGGTTTCTTAGCTGCTTCTTTCTCTTCTTCCTCTTCCTCAGGTTTCTTAGCTGCTTCTTTCTCTTCTTCTTTCTCTTCTTCCTCTTCCTGAGCAAGTATTTCGGCTAATTTGGATTGACGTTCAAGAGTTGCAAGAATAGCCCGTTCAGGTAAAAACATGAAATCAGTAGCCTGACTTTCGATAAGGTCATCAGAAGCGCCGGGAAGAACTCTCTGAGCAATAGTAATACATTTAAGAGCTTTATCTTCCAATTGACGAGCTGATTTAACAGCTTCACGAGCAGGAGCCGGATGACCGGTTTCAAGACGACCCTCAGTTTTCCATGGTGTACGTAGATCAGGATCTTCCGCAAATGCAGAAGGGCCACCAATATCATATTTTTGTACAGGTGGATTTTTACGATCCTGATTCATTGTATAGGGGTCAGCTTTCTTAATCGTTTCTGCGACTTTTTCCTGATCCCAGCTCAATCTCTGACGCATAATTACCTCCTATGTAACAGTATTTTTATTATTTCTTATTTAATTGCAAATATTAGTTATATTAGAAGATTATTAAAAACACTTGAGTTTATTGACTTTATATTTTTAATTCGGATATGAATCTAATAATTTCAACCAAGTTAATGAACGTTTTAATTCAACATCACTTAATCTTGTACCAGCAAGCTTCTGTAAGGCAAATACGGCATCGTTATAATTAAGACTTTGTGTACCTCCCAATTCGGCTATAGCTTTCTTTATTTTAATTGATAAAGGCTTTTTAAAGCAATTATCAATAAAGGACATAACTGCAAGAAAGTCCCTTTTATTATAACCATAATCAACTAAGGAGGTTAAATCACTACCGGTTAAAACCATGTATGTTCCAAATTTTAATTTATCAAAATTCTTTTTATTTAAATTCTGAGAAAATTTATGTAAATATTTATCCCAACTTTTCTTCATTTTATACATCTGTTTTAAAGCTTGTGATGCTGTAGGTTGAATTAATGTATCATCTAATGATTCCAAGTCTTGATCTACAGAAGGTTCATTCTCTTCAAATTCCTGTACCATTTCATCTCCAAGTTCCTGTAATAATCTTTCTTTAATTCTTTTTTTCCATAATTTGACACTGTTTTGACTTTCTTCCGGAGCAGACTCAAGAGTTGGCTTTTCTGTTGGGAATTCTTCTTCATGAGTCTCAGCTGGTTCATCTTCAGAAACGGATTCTTCTGCCGGGGTTTCTTTCTCAGGGACATTTTCCCCTTGACTTTTTTTATAAGTAGCAACTCTTAAAAGGTCCCCCTCTTTATATTCGTAGGATTCTTTTTTATTTGCACTTTCAATCTTAGCCATTATGTTTTCAGGCGGATTAACAACATTTCTGACAACGGCACCAGTAAAAGCCGGGTTTGCTACCCATGAAGCATCTTTAAAAACAACACTATCAGGTTGGTCATAATGACCACAGAGTTCAGCAATTTTTCTCTGTGTTCCATATTCATCATAAAAAATATTATTCTTTTCATACTTGACATGTTCACAGGTTTCCGTATCATCCTTCGCTATATTCCCACATTTAGTACAGATTGTAAAAGCAACAATACAACCCATACTCATTTTATCAACTTCTTTAGATTCTATTTTTTTTACTAGGTCCTTGTGTTTCCTATCAGTAGCAACAAGTATGTCAACATAAAAGGTGGTTAAATCCTTACCATTCTCATCTTTGCCTATTGGGACCTCTCTCAAAAAAGCATCTATTACTTTTCCCTTTGAGAGTTCAGGGATTTGGACATGTTCAAGGTAATTATCGGCACCAATAAATGTTCGATAACAAGCTTGAATCATTTTCTTTGACCAAGCATCACCGTTATTATTGATAAATTTTGAATATGCCGGATGAATATAATAGTCACTTTTTAGATCATCTGATTTTGCTAGTTCCGTTTCGACTGCGGCAATAATTGTAGCATGACTAAGAAGATATTTCTCAGGGGAATATTTAGCTATGATAGTTTTGGCAGTTTTAATATGACATTTATTTTCATCACATTCAACTTTCCATAATTTTTTATTTTCATACCAGCTGTCTTGACTGATACTTGGTTCCGCAACTACCGCAGAACCAAATTTATACATAGCCATTATTATTCCTTTATTAATTCTGAAAAATTACGCAAAACATTAGAAACAGAGGCTTTCTTTTCTTCCAATTCTTCTTTTGGCTTTGATTTAAAAATACTTTCCAAAAAATTAACGGCTCTTTCACCTTTTCCTTTACCCATAACTCTTCCTACCCAATCAGTTTGTTTCAAAGTTACCGTACTTGGTTTTGTAGCCTCATCCGTAACTCTGTAAACTGTATCGGGGCCAACAATATATTTATGTATGTACATTTTATGACTCCTGTTTTTTATAAATCTTTCCAATTGATACCTTTATGATATGATCCGAACAAATAGTCCCGTATTTATCATAAATTCTATAATAGGTTTGCGCATCAGATAAACCGTCTTCATAACAGACATTGATATCATCAACAAGTTTTCCTATAATATCTGTTGCAAAAGTATGAGCTACTCTAATAGCCGCCTTATCCATAGCAGTTATTTTTAAAGGAGGTAAGTCTCTACTCGGTACAACTCTTTGCGGAATAAACCCATAATTTTTTTCCGAAACACTCTTTTCATAAGAATCATAACCTCTATTTATAAAACTGGCAGGCATTCCATAAATATCCGGATTAACTTTAACGAGAGTTTCCGGACTTTCCTGGGTATGCTCAATAGGCCATTGTACCCATACTTTATAAGTTGAAGGAATTATATGGGTAATTATACCTACAAATGGGGTTAAATTCCACTCCGTCATCCATTTACGAACACAATCTCCTACACTAAATTGTTCGGGAGCTACCATAGAAGGAAATAGAGCGGGCATAAAAAATCTCCTATCAGAAAAAGTAAAATCAGAAGATATAGAGATTTATTATTCTTTATTTACTTTCTGATACGGAAAACTTGCTGTTCTAATAGGAACAGGATTTTTCTTCGCATCTATGACCTGTTCAAAATTACTTCTATTATACTCATCCATATAGGGCTCATCAGCTTCACGACTACGAACTCGATAATCAAAACGATTAGCCATATAGCGAGCTTCATCAGCATCGAATTTCAATGAAGACGCCTCACGACGGCCCTCAATAACGTCAGAGATCATATCAATTTGAAGGGCCAACTCAGGAGAATTTTTCTGTACTTCCTCTGCAATTTTATCAAGTTTTTCTGTATACCGCAGTGCATTTTTAAGAGCCATTTTATTCCTCCTTAAAAGAGATTAAACTATTTTTTAATTATTTTACCTTTTTCTTTGACAATCATAGGCACACCTTTTTGTCTTTGTCTAACTCTCTGTTTCATAGGAATCTCTTTAGGTGTTAGCCCTAATTGTTTCAATATATGAGGTTTAACTATAACCGCTTTTTCAACCGGTTTTTCTTTTTTCTTAGCCGTAACGGGCATTACTGGCAAAAGTGACGCCTGAAGACTTTTTAATAAAACTTCAAATCTCCCGGAATTGATTTTTCCGTTAAAAAGTCCGTTATTATATGAATAAATTGCTGTATGAAGAGCATCTTCACATGCAATTTTTTGACTGTATTTAAAAAGTACCGGATTTAATAGAGTCTTAGCATAAACAATTAATTGGTCATAATCTGTATCAGTAAAATCATCCGAACCTTTATAGGGTTGTTTTTTATCATGGCGATCAACTCTTTCCTCAACTACTCGATTATCATAATTAAAATATTTATAAGCATTATGTTGAACTTCAGGAAATCTATTTACAAAATTTCTTATCATTCTAGGAACAAAAACTACTAATTTCATGCTTAATTACCTTTATTTATTAATGTTGCATTTATTGTTATATTAAGAGATTATTAGTCAGAATTAAGAAAACGACTTACAACATTTTTAGCAAAGCGACTACTTCTCTGTGGTTTATAGTCATTTATTCTATCTCTAAGATCATCTATTTTATTACTTAAAGAAAGAGATTCTCCAGAAATTTCACTTATCAGTTTTAAAATTATATCCTTTTCATTTCTTTCAAGAGAACTTGAAGCTATGTTTTTCTTTAATTTCTCACGACAAGTTTTTGTCCCAAAAACTTCAAGAGCTTTTATTAACTGACTCATTTCCTCTAAAGATTTTTCGACAACTTTACCTAAACCTTTTTTTCTCGGCATAATAGACCTCCAAAAAATTTATAGAAGGATTAAGAGATTATTAAAGTGAGGGGCTCATATATAATGAGACAGGCAGCTTTTCTTTTCGCCTTTTTTTCTGTCTTTTTCTAAGCTCTTTTATTTTATCAGGTACTTTTTGATAATCTTTCCCGTTTTCACGGTATTCTTTCATATAATTTTTCATATAATCTGTTCGATTACTCTTATTCTTAACAGAAGGGTTTCTTCTGGGGGGCTTTATCTTAGGTACAGGTTTTAATTTTACTGTTATTTCACCCTCATTCTCATTCATACTTGCTATCAAATTTTTAATTAATTCTGATATTGAACGGTACATTTCTATGCCCCATCTGATATTTCAGATTTTTTAAAAACTGTATCCAGTTTTTCCGGGTGTCGGGTAAAAAATCTAACTATTTTAGCTAATTTTTCTCTCTGTTCCTTTGTTTGTTCAGAACTGAATCGGGATTCTCCTTCAGATGTTTCCGGTTGCTCTATAATATTTAGACCTAAATAATCGGCAAGTCTCTGAGTTAAATCTGTATTTTCTGCAAGAGGAGCTGAGATATTCGTATACAAATTTCTCATCATTTCATTGAAAAGACTATCATTAACAGTAAATAAATCCTTCTCAATTTTTTCTTTAGTAGCATCAGCATCAATATTTAAAATATCCAGAATAAGATCAATAGAAATTGAACCCTTTTGATATAATTGAAATGCTGCATCAAAAAATTGCTCATTATCTCTGATAGCCAGTCGAGTAAAACTTAATTTAGGATATAAAAGAACTTCATTACCATATTCATCATATTCTATAAATCCTTTTTTTCGAGCTATTGGTTTAAAGAGATTATTTTCAACATACTCTTGTAATAATTCCCGAAACAACAAATATTCAGTATTCATTATTTCAAGAGATATTCGACTACCAGTATAAGTACCTTCTCCTGTAAGAACTTCCCGAGTAACCCCTAATCCGGCGAGTAATCTATTTAAGGCCCCTTCCATTTCTGCCTCTACATCTAGGAGCCGACCATTAGAACCCATTTCTTCCCAGCGGATTTCATAGTTAGCTATAATACTGAAATCGGGGTCAACCAGGGCTAAATCAACTTGTTCCCGAAGATTATCGACATCGTTATCACTTAATCCCTCAGCCCAAACAATACGCATAGGAGTCATATGTCTGGATGCGATAGATGTCTGAGCCTGTCTGATTTTATCCATTAAAACAAGTGTATTAACACATCTTTCAACAATTGACACTCCTAGGGGCTCATATTGAGACTTTTTTCTGGCAAGATGATATACATGAGAACCACTATTAGGATCTGTATCCATTGGTATTACACCGCTCTGACGTACTTTTTCCCGTAATTCTTGAGAAATATTTTCTCTTACTTTACTTGTAGGGTCATTAGGATCGACAGGAAAATCAGAAGTTAAAAATTTACGTGTTTCTGCATCAGGCATGAACTCTATAGCTACATCATCTGTCAGGGGAAGTTTTCGTACTCTAACTTGATCAGGTGGAAGAACTAAAAGTTTTTTCCAACCTTTAAATAATGGATTTTTATCTGTTATATCATATTTTTCTTTTAAAAATTGGCTCCTTTGACGCGCTTCTTCCTTTTTTCTTGCTGCTTCTTCTGGACCAAAACCATCTATCCAATCATCTTCTTCAGCGAAGATAAAACAATTATGAGTACTAAATCCAACTACTTGAAAAGTATGATCTTCCTCAATTTCAAAATTATAGACAAGATCTTGGTAATCTATTGTATTAATATCTTTTATTTTAAAAGCAATATTACCATTTTCATCTTTAATCCAATATCTTTGCATTTTCGAAAAAGCAACATTTTCCGGGATCTTTTTAATTGAATACATAGTCATTTTTATACAAGACTCTTCATCCCAGGTAATAATTTCATATGTACCTTTTGATTTCTGTGAAATTTCCTGAGGTAGCAAAACTTCTCGTTTTTTTAAAAAATTAAAATTA
>QNDG01000100.1 GCA_003645915.1 Candidatus Zhuqueibacterota bacterium
AAACGAATATGAGTCCGGTAAGTACGCAACTACGCTTTTTTCTCTGAGAGAAAAGGGGACAATGATTAATATCTATGTGGGCCCATCTATCGGGGCGTATTTAAATAAACCTGATAAAAGAGTGTATGAACTGAATATACACAATGTTAAAATAAAACCTGTTTTTGTCTCTGTGAATGAAGAAAATGCTGCAGAGATTAATCCGGAGATGAAAAAGTATGCTTCTGTAAAATGGGGTTACAATCGTTCGGGTAAATTGTTGAAGATATTTATTGATGGCCGATTGGACAAATCTTACAACATAAGATTCGGCATGGAAAATGGCCAGGCAAGGAGGGGACATGGCAACAGTTGATTATTTTATTGTGATTACCTATATCGTTGCAATTGTTTTTGTCGGCATAATTGTTCAGCGAAAAGCATCAGCCGGTATTGATTCATATTTTCTGGGAAACAGAGGACTGCCATGGTGGGCCCTGGGTGCTTCAGGCATGGCTTCAAACCTTGATGTCAGCGGAACTATGATAAATACTGCATGGATTTTTGCTCTTGGTGCTACGGGAATGTTTATAGAAATCAGAGGCGGGGTTACTCTTATAATGGCTTTTCTTATGATCTTTATGGGTAAATGGAACCGCAGAGCAAAAGTTATGACTATGGCAGAATGGATGCGTTTCAGATTCGGTTCAAAGCGGGAAGGTGATGTTGCAAGACTGATTTCTGCTGTATCCATAATTATTGTAACTATTGCCATGGTTACATATTTTTCTGTAGGATCAGGTAAATTTATCAGCACCTTTCTCGGCATTCCGGATATTGGAAGAATAGAGGACCCCCTTAATAAGGGTGAAATAATAAACATCGAAAATTCAATTTTAATTACCAAAGATAAGACCGTACAATTTGTCAATGAAATTAATAGAGAAAACATTGAAATCCCAATGGCTAAATCACTGGAACGCGGAATACAAAACATTGAAACCATGATTCTGTCTCTCAAAGGAAATCCTGATAATTTATCCGTGTTATCAAAACTATCGTTATCATTAAAAGATGTATCAAATTTGATAAGATCAATAGAAAGATCAAATGAGTTTAAATCTGTAGCAGATCAAAATGGTGATGCAGGAGATTTTTCTGCAAATTTTCATGAACTGTCAAAGCAGTTCATGAACTTAAAACAACAGTTTGAAGAGTCCGTAAGTTATTCTACCTTTATAAAAGCCCAATTCCTTGCAGCTCTGATGATGATAATTCTTGCAATGATCTATACTGTTGCCAGCGGGTTGTACGGAGTTGTATGGACAGATGTTTTTCAGGGAATCATGATATTCGGGACAATATTATATATCTGTGTAACGGCTTTTACAAATTTTACGATTCCGGAGAAATTTTTTATCTCAATACCTATGAGAGATGGTACTTTTCAGGCACTTTCAACAACAAGAGAGGCATGGACAAGTATTATCCCCTCATTTAAACTGAATTTTCCTGCTGATTCGGTTTATTCAATTTACAATCTGTTCGGAATTGCAATTCTTTTTTACCTTATTAAAGTTACAATTGAGGGAAGCGGAGGAACTTCAGGATATATGATCCAGAGATATTTTGCATCCAAAAGTGACAGGGATGCAGGACTTCTCTCTCTATTCTGGACATTCCTTCTTTCGTTCAGATGGCCCTTTATTGCATCAATTGCTGTAATGGGTGTTGTTTTCGGAACAAGCAACGGAGTAATAAACGATCCTGAGACAGTACTGCCCATTGTTATACATAAACTTGTTCCGTCAGGTATAAAAGGATTTCTCGTTGCAGGCCTGATTGCTGCAGCAATGTCAACTTTTGATTCTACGGTCAATGCAGGAGCATCTTACTGGGTAAAAGATATTTATCAGGCCTATTTGAATCCAAAGGCATCTGAAAAGAAGTTAATGCTGCACAGCAGATGGGCGTCAATCATAATTGTTATTATGGGCCTTTTTTTCAGCCTTCTCATTAAAAACATAAATGAGATTTGGGGATGGATTACAATGAGCATCGGAGCAGGTATGATTATCCCAACCCTTGTACGCTGGTACTGGTGGAGGCTTAACGGTTATGGATTTGCAATAGGTACTGCAGCCGGGATGATAGCAGCGATTGTACAAAGGATTATGTTTCCTCATGTACCTGAGTATGTCTCGTTTGCATTTGCAAGCAGCATATCTTTTATTGCAATGCTTATCGGAACATATGCTACCAAACCTACAGATGACAATGTGCTTTTTGAGTTTTATAAAACCACCCGTCCCTTTGGATTCTGGAAAAGAATCCGTAACAAATTTCCGGAAGAGCTCCTTAAGAGAATTGATGCAGAGAACCGCAGAGATAAGCGTTCAATCTGGCTTGCAGTACCGTGGCAGCTTGTACTGTTTCTTATGTGGATAACACTTATAATGAAACAGTGGATATATTTCTTTGATCTTTTGGCAGTTCTGATAGTTTTGTCTGTGAGCCTCTATTTTATGTGGTTCAGACACCTTTCCAAAGAAGTGAAAATAGAAGCGGAAATTTAATAAATTGAGGAGTTTATGAAAAACAGAGAAAGCGGTTTACTTCTTCATATTTCATCATTACCATCACGATTTGGTATAGGAGATTTAGGCCCTGAAGCATACAATTTTGTAGATTTTCTTAAAATGTCAGGCCAGCATTACTGGCAGATTTTGCCGTTAAATCCGACTGATCTGTATCACGATAATTCGCCGTACAGAAGTGTATCTGCATTTGCATTCAATCCTCTTTTAATCAGTCCTGAATACTTAGTAAGGGACGGATTCATTAAGAGAGAAGATATTAACATCAATTGTGATAAGAAAGTAATTAATTACAAGAGGGTTACGGCCTGGAAGGAGAAAATTTTTGAGAAGGCATTTAATACTTTTTCTTCTGTCAGCAATAAAGAAAAATTTGAAGAATTCTGCATGAACAATCAGACATGGCTGGATGATTTTGCCCTTTTTATTGCTTTAAAAGAGTATTTCAGAGGCAGATCATGGAATAAATGGCCAGAGCCTCTTATGCTGCGTGATCAAAAAGCTCTTTCGGAAATGAGAGAAAAACTTTCCGTACAAATTGAAAAAGTAAAATTTTTGCAGTTTGTATTTTATAGACAGTGGATGGAATTAAAAAAATATTGTAACCATAACGGCATTGAAATAATCGGGGATATTCCCATTTATGTAACTTTTGACAGTTCGGATGTATGGACAAATTCAGAGCTTTTCAAACTTGATAAAAACAGGAATCCAATAAAAGTGGCAGGAGTGCCTCCTGATTACTTCAGCAAATCCGGTCAATTATGGAATAATCCTGTTTACAATTGGGATGCTATGAAAAAGAACAGATATAAGTGGTGGATTGACAGGATTCGCCACAATGAAAATATATTTGACATATTCCGGATCGATCATTTCAGGGGATTTATTGCCTTTTGGGAAGTTGATGCTAAGGAAGATACTGCAAAGAACGGAACATGGGTTAAGGCTCCGGCAAAAGATTTTTTCCGTACTTTGACCTCAGAACTGCCAAAAATGTCAATAATAGCCGAGGATTTGGGATTCATAACACCTGATGTTGTTGAAATAATTGATATCTTTAAATTTCCAGGTATGCGTGTTATACAATTCGGTTTTGGCGATGATTTCCCGGATAGTGAGCATCTGCCGCATAATGTAATTACTAATTGTGTTTATTATACAGGAACTCATGATAATAATACTATTGTAGGATGGTTTAAAAAAGAGACTGATAAAAAGGAGCGCAAAAGGATATCAGAGTATGCAGGGGAGAAAATCACAAAAAAGAATGTTGCCGACACTATGATCAGGCTTGTAATGGATTCTCAGGCAAATATCTGTATTATTCCGGTACAGGATATTCTTTCTCTTGATGAGAAAAGCAGAATGAACAGACCGGCAATAAATAAGGGCAATTGGCGATGGAAGCTGAGAGAAGGGCAATTAAAAAAATCTATTGCCGGGCAATTATCAAAAATGATTAAAATTTATAACAGAGAATAAAGCTATTACTTATTAAGGATTTTAATTAAAATAAATGGATTGTAAATATTAACTGTTTTCTGTGTTATTATTCCAAAGTAAAAGGCTCTTATAATTCTGTTAACCAGGATATAGTTTCTTTTTTTACGAATTTTTTTGTATCAGTATAAATCTATTTTAATGGAAAATTTCAAATTTTGCATGATGAAAAAAATCAGATTGCTTCAGAATAAAATTTACTCACTATAAAATTCAATGCCTTTACTATTGCATCCGTATATCATGCAAGTGTTGATTTATGATATCAATATAAATTTAATTTTGAGTCAAAACGTGACAAGAACAACCACTGTCGCAGGCATTTAATAATTGACATTAATGAAAATAATTTTATATTAAACACAGGGTTTAATTGCTGAAAAATTATAACTTAAACATAACAGAACATACCATTGACATCGCCATTAAAAGACATTACTCTCGGAACTTATGCATACAGGGATTCTGTTGTCCACAAACTTGATCCCCGCACAAAACTGTTATGCTGCTTTTTGTTTTTATTAGCTGCTGTTTTTATAAAAAATATTTACAGCCTTCTGGGGTATCTGTTTTTTATTGTTCTGCTATTTTTAATTGCGAAATTAAATCTGAAGATATTTCTCGGAAACATTAAAACATTTTCATGGCTTTTTATTTTAACAATAGGATTCCATGTTTTTTTTACAAAAGGCAGAATTTTATTTTGCATACCAGTTATAAATGTAAATATTTATTCGGAAGGACTCAACAAAGGTCTTTTTTATTCATTAAGACTTATTGCTCTGATTCTAACTGCAAACATCCTGACATTAACTACATCTCCAATGGAAATAACCGACGGAATAGAGCGGTTAATAAGGCCTTTTAAAATATTCGGATTTCATTCACATGAGATAGCGATGATGTTTTCCATATCTCTCAGATTCATCCCTATTTTGATTGAGGAGTCCGACAGAATCAGAAAAGCTCAGATTTCCAGGGGGAGCAATTTTCAGAACGGATTTACCAAAAAGATCAGGCAGTTAATGCCGTTAATTATACCTCTTTTCCTTTCAGCATTTCGAAGAGCAAATGATCTTGCTTATGCAATGGATGCAAGATGTTATACAGGAACCGGCAGGACAAATTATATAGTTTTAAAATTGGGGACAAAAGACATAGCTGCCTTTTTTTTCGCCGTTATTTTTTTGGGTGTTGCAATCTATGTTAGTAATTTTTTGTGATTATTAAAAATATAAAAATTACAATTGAGTATGACGGAACAGGTTTCAGCGGATGGCAGGTTCAGCCAGATAAAAGAACTGTACAGCAGGAGATAGAGACAGCCTTAAAATCACTTCTTGGTTACGAGGTTAAAATTATCGGTGCCGGAAGAACGGATGCAGGAGTTCACGCTCTTGGACAAGTTGCAAATTTCAAAATAAATTCCGATATTCCTGTAGATGCATTTAAATTCGGGTTAAAAAAATATTTACCGGACGACATTATTGTTTTAAATGCAGAACAAGTACAGTTGAATTTTAATTCGAGAAGAGACGCTGTAAAAAGAACATACAGATATGTACTGTCACGAAAAAAAAGAGCCATAGGCAGAAACTATTCATGGATGCCCCTTTTTACATTTGATCCGGAATTGATGAAAAAAGCAGTAAGGTTTCTTCTCGGTGAACACGATTTCTCATCATTTTGCAAAGTTAAAAGTAATACAGGAGATTGTTTGTCAACTGTATTCAGAGCAGATATTATTGAAGAGGAAGAATATATTATATTTGAGATTGAAGCAATAAGATTTTTTCATAATATGATTCGAATAATTGTGGGGACTCTTCTTGAAGTAGGAAGAGGTACTATTGATATTGATGATTTTAATAATATATTAAATAACAGGGACAGAACAAAGGCCGGGCCAACTGTTCCGCCCAAAGGTCTTTTTCTGGTTAATGTTGAATATCCTAAAAATAAATTTAATCCGGAGGAGAAATGAAAATATTTATTGACACTGGAAATGTTGACGAGATAAAAGAAGCAATGTCTCTGGGGGTAATAAATGGTGTTACAACAAATCCAACGCTTTTATCAAGGGAAATTGAAAGAACCGGCGAAAGTTCGGAAAAAATATTAAAAGAAATATGCCGGGTAGTTCAGG
>QNDG01000101.1 GCA_003645915.1 Candidatus Zhuqueibacterota bacterium
TGCAAAAAGTGCTGAAAAAAGAATTTCCTTTTTCCCGACAACGTCAATTATAACTGAACCTGAAGATACTCCAAGTGCAGTCTCAAGCGAATCTGCAAGTCTCTTCTGAATGTCGGGTTTAATTACAAGTCTGTCAATCACAACTTCTATGTTGTGCTTTTTGTACTTTTCAAGGTTGATCTGATGATCGTCAAGATCGTAAATATGGCCGTCAACACGAACACGGACAAATCCGTCTCTGCGGATTTGTTCAAAAACTTCCCTGTATTCACCTTTTCTTCCTTTTACAACAGGAGCAAGAATCTGTATTCGCGTACCCTGCTCAATACTTAAAATTGAATCAACCATCTGATCAACGGTCTGTTTTTCAATTTTTCTGCCGCAGTTGTAGCAATAAGGAACTCCTATCCTTGCATACAGAAGACGAAGATAATCATAAATTTCAGTTACAGTCCCTACAGTAGATCTTGGGTTCTTACTGGACGATCTTTGCTCAATTGAGATTGCAGGAGACAGGCCTTCAATGCTTTCCACGTCGGGCTTTTCCATCAGTCCAAGAAATTGTCTTGCATAGGCGGAAAGAGATTCAACATATCTCCTCTGTCCTTCAGCATAAATAGTGTCAAATGCAAGGGAAGATTTGCCTGAACCGGAAAGGCCTGTTATTACAACCAGTTTTCCCCTGGGGATTGAAAGGTCGATGTTTTTAAGATTGTGTTCTTTTGCTCCGTGTATTATTATCTTGTCGGTTTTTGCCATTCTATTTTGTCTCTTAATTTCTGGTAATTGTTAAAAATATTAATTTGTGTTTTTCTTACATAATGTTTGTTTAAATTTATCCTGTCTTGTTTTCTTATAGATTTAGAATCTAGTAAGATCAGTAATATTAAACGGTTAGAGCCTGTAACGCAGCTATTTTCAATTGTTCCGGATTTTGCAAATAATTAAATCCCTGTAAAAAATAACTTGTATTTGTAAATAAATATCATTAATAATAAAATACACTGCTTTTTTTTCAAATTCAAGTTAATATACAATTTTGGGAGGTGCTATGAAAAAGATTTTGCTTTTTGTTCTTGTTTTGTGTATAGTCAGCTCTGCAGCGCTGTTTTCAGCGCAGACAGATCAGGTTGCTTTACTCATTACAAAGGGGGATTCTCTTGCTGCAGCATGGAATCATGAAATGGCAGCTATTACATATATGAATGCCCTAAAGTTAGATCCGAATAACTATGAAGCTGCATGGAAAGCAGGGGACGAGACAACAGAATTTGCAAACAAACTGTCCGATAATCAGAAGACAAGAAAAGAGTCTCTTTTTGAAAAAGCAGTTGAGCTGTGCAAGAAAGCAACGGAAATAAAACCGGACGGATGGGAAGGACATTTTAAGCTTTCCGTTGCATACGGAAGGCTTGCTCTTTTCAGAGGCGGAAAGAAAAAAATTGAATTGTCAAAACTTATTAAGATTGAAGCGGATAAAGCAGTAGAACTGAACCCAAATGCTGATCTTGCATACCATGTACTGGGCAGATGGCATCAGGGACTTGCAAATTTGTCCTGGGTCTTAAAATCTTTTGCAAAGATTCTTTACGGCGGCGTACCTCCCGGAACAAATGAAGAAGCTGTTAAAATGTTCAAAAAGGCAATAGAGATTAATCCAAACCACATTGAGCATTATCTTGAGCTGGCCCGTACTTATCAGTACATGGGTAAAAAGGAACTGATGAAAGCGCCTCTTAAAAAAGTTCTGGAATTACCGAATGTTGAAGAAGATGATCCGGAATTCAAAAAGGAAGCAAAAGCTATGCTGAAGAAATTGAAATAAAATTATTGTTTCATAGTTGAATAAATAATTAAAGCCCCTGCACTGGTTTTACATACATGCAGGGGCTTTAATTCCTGTAAGGAATGAAAAAAATATTTGTTTTATATTTATCCATAGAAAGTTTTCAGAGGTGCTGATTTTTACATCTTACGATGAGTGTTTTGATTTGTTCTGTTTTATCAGAGGTTTATGTTTCAATTAAGGAATTGCTAAATTTTCAACCGGGTATTTTTATCAGCAGTGAATACTGCAATATATTTTTATTGTACTGATAGGTTGTCAGATATTTTTGTTATTTTTATAAGTAAAAGTTTTTTCCAAGAATAGAATGAAATTTTAATAAAACAGAATTGTTAAACTGTTTTTGCAAATCGTGCCGCAATCTCATCTGCAACAAGCATTCCTTTTGGTGTAAGGATTAACCTGTTATTATTCTTTTTTGCATATCCGGTCCTAATTAAATCCGAAATAATATCAAAAGCATCAGTTAAAAGATCCAGTTCTACTCCCCTGTATGTGCGCAGTCCAAGCGATATTTTTTCAAGGAGTGTTTGTTCCTGACTAAGTTTCTCTGTACCTGCTGCAGGTTTCTTATGATTTTCCAAAAGCCGTATGTATTTAAAAACATTATCAATATTCCACATTCTCTGTGATCCGTAAAAAGAGTGGGCTGATGGACCGAGACCGAGGTACGGAGTATGGTCCCAGTAACCCGTGTTGTGAATTGATTTTTTATTGTTTAATGCAAAATTTGAAATTTCGTAATGCTGGTATCCTGCATTAATCAGAAACCGGTGAGTTACCAGATACATACTGGAAACTATTTCCTGATCCGGATACGGGACTTTACCTGTTTTTATCATTCTTCCGAGAGGAGTTTTATCCGACCATGACAACATGTATGTGCTTATATGATCCGGTTTTAAATTGACTGCAGTATGCAGATTTTTTAGAAATAATTCTTCTGTTTGTCCCGGAAGGCCGTAAATCAGATCAATACTGATATTATCAAAAACTGATTTTGCAAGGGATGTAAACTCCCATGCTTCTTTTGCAGTATGGATTCTTCCCATGAGCCGGAGTTCGTCATCATTAAACGACTGGCACCCAATACTCAGACGGTTTATCCCTGTATTTTTAAGTTTTTCAAATTCTCTGTTGTCTGCTGCACCGGGATTGCTTTCCAGTGTTATTTCAACATTATCTGCAAACTTAAATTTTCCGGAGAGTAGGGATAGAATATCCTCTATGTCCGGAGTTTTTATAAGAGAAGGTGTTCCCCCGCCAAAATACACGGATTTAAATGTTAAATCTGAAAAGGGAGATTCCCCTGTAAGAGAAATCTCCCTTTTTAAAGCCTGTATAAATTCCGGAATTAACTCCCTTTTTGTAATCGAATAAAAATCACAATACCTGCATTTTTTAACACAAAAAGGAAAATGAATATAAATTCCTGCCATGTTTAGTGTATCAGGTTTAATATCCTTGTGATCCGCAGTTTTCTTGTAAGCTGATAAAACGGCAGTTCACTGTTCCATGAGAAATAAATTATCAAACCTTCTCCTACAACATACCTCTCCGGTAAAAATCCCCAGTACCTTGAATCCAGGCTATTGTCCCGATTGTCCCCCATCATAAAGTAGTGAACATTTTTAACGGTATATCTGCATTTGTCAAGAGGAGTTTCGTCAATTGCAAAACTTGATACAGGATACGTCCGGATTGCTCTCTGCCATCTGTCCTGGTTTGAGATTGTCAGTTCTGTGGTCTGCCCGTGATAGCTGAGCGTGATTTTATGCCCCTCATAAATAATCAGCTGAAAACGTTGGTACCAAACGTTTTTATTGGAATCGGAAAAAACATAGACATCTCCCGGTGCAGGTACACGCACAGGGCCGTAGTTATCTCTGTTGCCGGCTCCGGGGGGAAAAATTGAAAACTCCTGATACGATTCGGGATACATTGCTCCGATATATTTTGCATGAGGAGGATCCGGAAAGAGCCTGCCGTTTACATAGACTTTTTTCCGGACAATTTTTACAGTATCCCCGCTTACTGCAATGCATCTTTTTATGTAGTTTAATTTCGGGTCTCTTGGATATTTAAAAATTACAACGTCACCCTGTTTAGGATCTCTGAATCCCGGAGTTCTGAAAAAGGGTATTTCAAATCCTAGTTTTGTATATGGTATGCCTATCCAGTCAGGTGAGCGCAAACCGTACACAAATTTGTTGGCAAGAAGAAAATCTCCTACAAGCAGAGTATCTTCCATAGAGCCGGTTGGTATTCTGAAAGGATAAATAATAATAGCACGGATAACCAAAGCAATTATCAGCGCGACAAAAAAAGATTCCACATACTGCCGGGCTGTGCTTTTTTCAGTGTTTTTCTGTTGTTTTGAATTTTGGTTCATAATTGCCTCTGTAGAGTTTATTTGATTTGCAGAAGGGCGAGAAACGCTTCCTGAGGTATTTCAATTTTACCTACCATTTTCATACGTTTTTTACCCTGTCTCTGTTTTTCGAGCAGTTTTCTTTTTCTTGTGATGTCCCCGCCGTAGCATTTGGCTGTCACATTTTTTCTTAATGCTTTTACAGTAGTTCTTGAAATAACTTTTGAGCCGATTGCAGCCTGAATTGCAACTTCGAAAAGCTGTCGGGGAATAAGTTCCTTAAGCTTAATAGTAAGTTTTTGTCCCCATTCGTATGCTTTTGATCTGTGAACAATCATTGAGAGTGCGTCAACAGGCTCGCCGTTTATAAGAAGATCAAGTTTTACAAGATCGGATTTTTCAAATCCGATAATTTCATAATCAAACGAAGCATATCCTCTTGAGAGTGATTTTAATTTATCATAAAAATCAAAAATAATTTCTGAAAGAGGAAAACGGTAGTACAAATTTGCTCTGCTTTCGTCAATGTAGGACGTATTTTTGTATTCACCCCTTCTATCCTGAGCAAGTTTCATTAAATTCCCCACGTATTCTGAAGGCGTTATAATATTTGCATCAACAAAAGGTTCTTCAATGTGGTCAATTTCATGTACTTTGGGAAGTTTTGCCGGGTTGTCTATTATAACTGTTTCCCCTGTCTTTTTAATAACAATTACTTCAACATTGGGCATTGTTGTGATTAAATTTTGTTTGTACTCCCTTTCTAAGCGCTCCTGAATAATTTCCATATGTAAAAGTCCCAGAAAGCCTACTCTGAATCCGAATCCCAGGGCAGCAGAACTTTCCGGCATAATACTGAGGGCAGAATCATTAAGTTTTAAACGATCAAGAGCATTTCTGAGTTCCTCAAGATCATCGGAATCTGTTGGAAAAAGTCCGGAAAATACCATAGGCTTAGGTTCTTTAAATCCCGGAAGAGGAGTTGATGCAGGGTTATCAGACAGAGTAATCGTGTCGCCGACTTTTGTGTCTTTAAGATTTTTCACTCCTGCAATAATATAGCCCACTTCACCGGATTTCAGACACTCTTTTTTCTGTCTGCGGAGACGTAAGACCCCGATTTCGTCAATTTCAAATTCTCTGCCTGTTGACATGAAAATTATTTTATCACCCTGACGAATAGTTCCGTCAATCATTCTGACATATGCAATTGCACCTCTGTAAAAATCAAAAACAGAGTCAAATATCAGCGCTCTGGGCGCAGAGTCGGTTTCTCCTGCCGGAGGAGGGATTTTATTAACAATTGCATCAAGTACACTGTCAATTCCTGTACCTTGCTTTGCACTGATTAACAAAATATCTTCTTCTTCGCATCCCAACAGTTCAACAATTTCATTTCTTGTCCGGTCGATCTGCGCGCTTGGAAGGTCAATTTTATTGATAACAGGAATAATTGTCAGATCATTCTCCATTGCAAGATATATGTTGCTGACAGTCTGGGCTTCAATTCCCTGTGCAGCATCAACAACAAGAAGAGCGCCTTCACATGCAACAAGACTTCGGGAGACCTCATATGAAAAGTCAACATGCCCCGGAGTATCAATAAGGTTAAGAGTGTATTTTTTATTATCTTTATGTTTATAGTGCATCATTATGGCGTGAGCCTTAATTGTAATGCCCCGTTCTCTTTCAAGATCCATATCATCAAGAACCTGGTTCATCATTGACTCTGGCGATACTGTTTTTGTTTTCTCAAGCAGCCTGTCAGCAAGAGTCGATTTGCCGTGGTCAATATGAGCAATAATACAAAAATTTCTTATATTCTCTTTATACATAGCGTTAAATATAAGGATATTTAAAATAATAGTCAACGTAGAAAAAAGTCTTGACATTTAGTTAAAATGTTTTATATTCTCTATCTCAAATAGATTCCGGAGTAGCTCAATGGTAGAGCGGGTGGCTGTTAACCACTAGGCTGGGGGTTCAAGTCCCTCCTCCGGAGCA
>QNDG01000102.1 GCA_003645915.1 Candidatus Zhuqueibacterota bacterium
AAGAAATAAAATACTTTATTGATTGTATCAGACATGATAAAGAAATCAGGCAGGTTACTACTGAAGACGCAATTGGAAGTCTAAAAATCTGTTTAAGTTTGAAAGAATCCCTGAAACAAGGAGGAGAATGGATATCTATCTCCTGATAAATAATTATGCTTATTGATTCAGACATGAATAACAGATAGTTAAAACATTTTGAATGTATGGGGAAGAAAGTGCTCATTAATTTAAATTCTGATAATATTTTTTCCTGTGAAAACTACTTAGACATTGCTTCAAACATTGGAGCAGAGATATTTACAATAGGATTTTCGGTTGAGAAAAGACCCATTATTGCGCTTAAAAAAGGTACCGGAAAAATTAAAGTTCTATTTGTATCAAGAATTCATGGAAACGAGCCAGCAACAACACAGGCAATGCTCGAATTCTTCAATAATTACAACTCTAAAGATATTACAATATTCGGTATCCTCTTAGCTAATCCAGATGGTGCATCTCTATTTGAACAGCTCTGGCTTCAAAACAGAGAACCCCATTGGAAAAACAGTTTTAATAACGCACGCCTGAACGCCGCCGGAGTTGATTTAAATCGTGACTGGTTTGATTTAAGTCAAGAAGAAACAAGAGCCATCCGGAGATTTATATTTTCAATAAGACCCGACTTTGTTATTGATCATCACGAGTTTTACTGGTCTGACAAAGGATATCCTCCCAAACAACCGATTGAAGATGAAGACGGTTTTATGGCTACCATGACAGATGCCCCCTTTTACGGTGTTCATCAATTTGTTAAAGAAATTTCTAAAAAAGCTATGTATACTTTGATCGAGAAACTGGAGAATGATTTCCAATGGAAGATTAAAGTCAGGCACTTTGCAGGGAAATCAGATAACAATATTGAAATTCCTACTGTTCTTGGAATATATCTGGCCTTACGCGGTATACCAAAATTGCTCGTTGAAACATGGGGAGTTGGATGCTCTACCCTTTTATTAGAGCAGAGAATTAAATTTCATTATCTTTCAATGAAATATATTACAAATTGGATAAGATCTGAGGAATCATCATTTCTTAACAAACCTGAATCTTTGCAATTATTAAGATACAATCTGAAGGATGCTGACTCAAGAAAGATCGATCTGTTTTTAAGAAAATTGGGCCTTCATCAAATCAAATTCAAAAAAGAAAAAGATAGTGTTATTGTAAATATTCCTACAACTGAAGTCGGTTTTATTGACACTATACACAATTCTATTTTCGAAAGGAAGAGAATGTAAAATGAAATTAAATGAAAAGATATTTGAGAAAATGTCTCTTGAAGAGAAAATAGGGCAGATGTTTATGATAGGTTTTTTTGGAGAAACTTTATCACCAACTGTAAGGAAGTTTATAGACCTCCAAAACATAGGATTTATAGATATCTTTGCCCGTAATATATCCTCGGTTGAGCAAGCTACTGCTTTGATGAATGAGATTCATAAGCAGGCAAAGATTCCTCCCATGATTTTTACAGATCAGGAGGGAGGTATTGTTTGCCAGTTTGCAGAACTCACATCAACCTTTGCAAATCACATGGGACTCGCTGCAACCGGAAATCCTGCATTTACTGAGCTTGCTGCTGAAATAATGGCTGAAGATCTTGATTTAATGGGCATTGACGGATTTATAGCACCTACTATGGACGTAAACTACGAACCGGACAATCCTATAATTGGGCTCAGAGCATTTTCCGATGATACAGAAACTGTTATTGAATACGGTAAGGCATTCATTAAAGGTGTGAATCAGATAGGCTTAGCTGCTATGCCAAAACATTTCCCTGGCCATGGAGGAAGCCGCTTGGACTCGCATCTTGTTCTGCCCTCACTTGATTACTGTGAAGAATTCTTTACAGCCTTCGATCTGGTTCCGTTTAAGGAAGTTGCAAAAAAATCCGATTTTATGATGACTGCCCATATTGCCATCCCATATATTGATCCGACAGGCATGCCAGCTACTTTCTCTAAAAAATTCCTTGTAGACATATTAAGGAATAAATTTGAGTTTGAAGGCGTTTTGGTTACAGACTGCTTGGAAATGGACGTAATAAAGAACAACTACTCTCCGGAAGAGATGGTACGATACGCTATTGACGCAGATGTAGATGTACTTCTGCTAAGTCATAGTCTGGAGCTCCAAAAAGAGTTATACGAAATTCTTTTACAAAAAGTAAAGAAAGGTGAAATTAATGAAGCAAGAATTGATCGCTCTGTAAAAAGAATTTTAGCAGTAAAAGAAAAATACGGTATGTTGGCAACTGCCAAAGAAAGAGATATCAACAAAGCCGTACAGGACATGAGAAATAAAAGGGATATTGAAGAGTTTGTCTGCAGGCACTCAATTGTTCTTTTGAGAGATAAACCTGGTAAAATCCCTCTTAACACAGATCAGAAATTAGGGATAATAGAATGGGATAAAACCCGTTCCACTATACAAATTCATGAACCAAGCCATAAAAGTTACCTGGAGATTCATGCAAAAAAGTACTTTTCAAACGTTGATGTACTTTTACTCCCCCTTAAAAGGCCGGATTTTCCTATCATTAAAGATTTTCTACAGTCACATGATGATATACTTGTATCGCCTTTCTCACGAACACCTGAGGTTGAAAGGCTGCAAGCAGATGTTATACGTGAAATTTTAAAATTCAGAGATGATGTTGTAGTAATTGCTACTGGTAATCCATACGATATTCGACACTTCCCTGAAGCAAGAACATACTTAGCGACTTTTGGATTCAGAGACTGTCAGATAAAAGCTTTATTTGATATTATAACTGGAAAATACAGAGCAACAGGAAAATTACCTGTTGAAATAAAGGGTATTTTCCCAAGATGGTACAGGTGGGATTATGATGTTTAAAGAAAAAAGCTTAATCACATTTCTCGTTGTTGTTTATCTTATCATCATTTCATCGATAATTTATAATAGGAGGTCAAAAGCCTCTGATCAACCAAATCAGTATCAGACTGTCACTTTCTGGCACGCTGGTGCAGGTAAGGAGAGAGTCAAAACTATAAAAGAATTAATACAAAAATTTGAAGAAGAAAATCCAGAAATAAAAATCAAATTAAAAATTATCCCATGGGATCAGAAACCTCATGAGAAGATACAAATCGCCATTGCTTCTAAAACAGAACCTGATATTGCATCTGTAGGGACTCCATTCGATCAGATTATATCAGACTTTAATGCTGTGGAATCTCTTGATAAATACATGGACAAAGAGACAATTGATGATTTTATAAATATTAACCGAAATCAGAACAAGATTGTCTCTGTTCCGTGGTTTACTGATGTCAGAGCTTTAATCTACAGAAAAGATTTGCTCGCAAAAAAAGGAATACCTGAACCAACTGAAAGCTGGACATGGGAAGAATTTATCCGATATGCCAGTGCATTGACAGAGGATAATAACAATGATGGTATAACAGATATTTTCGGTTATGCAACTACTGCCCGTTATGCATATCAATTTGTTGTATTTATGTGGCAGAACGGAAGTGATCTATATTCAAATGACGGTAAAAAAGCTATTGTTGCTTCTGAACAATCAATTGAAGCAGTACAATTTTTTGTAGACCTGATGAAAAAACATAAAGTGTCGCCAATATTTACTACTGAAAATTTATTAATAATTCGTAAGATGTTTGCAGAAGGTAAAATAGCGATGTTCATGGACTGTAGCGACGCTGCAAATGCATTAACCTCGGAACCGGCATTAACCGGAAAGATTGGAGTCGGGCAGATTCCTCATAATAAAAAGTTTGCAGCTTATGCTAACAGTGATGCTTTAGTGATATTCAGAAGATCCAAAAATAAAAAAAATGCTGCAAAACTCTTAAATTTTTTAATCAGGCCCGACAATATGCTTTTTTATGACAAAAAAACGGGTTTCAGCCCTTCCCGCCGAAGTGTTGCTGACAATCCATTTTTTGATAAATATCCAATTAAGAAAGCATTTATTAAACAATCTGCCTGCGGCAAACCGTGGAGAATGCCCCCATTCACACCATCACCCAGGTTGATTTTAACACGTAATATACAAATGGCAATTGAAGGTAAATTTTCTGTTAAAGAAGCATTGTTAAAAGCAGAAAAAAAGATGAATAGTGAGATTGGTTCGCTTTTTTAAAGGAGATAGGTTTGAGAAAGATAAAAGACAGTTTAAAAATAGCAGGATTTCTTTTACCGTCATATAGCATTTTCTTTGTTTTTATTTTTTTCCCGTTAATCTACTCTTTCTATTTGAGTTTTTTTCATTATAGTTTGCTCTCGTATAATGCTCCAAGATTTACGGGATTACAAAACTACATAACACTATTAAAAGATCCCATATTCTGGGTATCTCTAAAAAACACTATGACTTATACTATCGGTACAGTAATTCCTACAATGGGAATAGGTCTATTTATGGCAATTATTTTAAATAGCAAATTAAAGTTAAAAAATTTCTTTCGAACAGCCTATTTTATTCCGGTAGTTACGTCATTAGTGGCTGCTTCAATTATATGGTCACTGATTTTAGATTCAACCGATGCCGGACTTGTAAATTCATTTCTTGTGCAACTTGGAATACCTCCGCAGGCATGGTTGTCCAGCTCAAGGTGGGCGCTATTCTCAGTTATTATTGTAAATATCTGGAAAAATATCGGATATGTAATGATAATTTATATCGCTGGTCTTCAAAGTATACCAGAACAGCTTTATGAGGCAATAACAATTGACGGGGCCGGTGAATGGGAAAAATTTTATTACATAACACTACCGCTTTTAAAGCCAACAACCTCATTTGTTTTTACTACTTCTCTCATAGGATCATTCCAGGTCTTCACCCCTGTCTATATCATGACAGGAGGAGGCCCGGGATACAGCAGCAATACAATTGTTAATTATCTGTACCAGCAAGGATTTCAAAATTTTAGAATGGGTTATGCTTCAACCATAGCATATGCGCTTTTCACCATCTTATTCGTTATGACTATTTTACAGAAAAAATATTTAAAGGCAGAGGAAGTATTATATTAGCAGTCTGGATAGAATCAGAATATATTTTTACAATTATAACAAGAAAATTAATAATATTAATCTTAAGGAGCTCTGTAATAAATGAAAAAATTCATCTGGTACTTTACTTTGATAATATTAGCTTTGTTCATGTTAGTTCCCATGTTATGGACAATAACAACTGCTCTGTCCCATGACACATCAACAGTTAAAATACAATTATTACCAAATAATCCAGGCCTTGAGAATTTCATAAATGCGTGGAATTATCCCTCTCAGATAGAAAAAGGGATAACCATGGGACGCTTCTTTTTTAACAGTTTGGTTACTTGTTTCTTTATTACAGTACTCAGCATACTTACAGATTCTATGGCAGGATATATTCTGGCAAGAAAAAAATTTCGCTATCGGGAAAGTATATTCTTCCTCTCCATAGCAACTATGATGATTCCCTTTTATGTAACATCAATACCAATGTTCCTTATTGTAAGAGAATTTGGATGGATAAATAAATTCTATGGCCTGATAGTGCCTTTCATAGGAAGCGGTTTCGGTGTTTATATGTTCAGACAAGCTTTCCTGGCTATTCCGATTCAGATTGAAGAAGCAGCAAAGCTTGACGGTCTCTCCGATTTAGGTATCTACTTAAGAGTTATGCTTCCTCTTATCAGACCCACAATTGCCACAATGATTATTTTTAAAGCAATGTGGTCATGGAATATTTTTTATTGGCCGTTGCTCGTTACTAACTCCATGGATATGTACACTCTTCCTCTGGGATTAACCCTTTTTAAGGGATTAAATGTGACTAGATGGGGACTGCTAACAGCAGGCTTGACGATTGCAGTTGTTCCGATAATTGCATTATTCTTAATAATGCAAAGACAATTTATTAGTGGACTTACAGCAGGTGCAGTAAAAGAATGAAGAAATTGCTACTATTTGTACTTTCTGTTTTCATAATATCGACTGTCTTGGCCATTGACCGTTCCGGCAACAAGACATTATGGGACTTGGATATCAAAGGTTTTTATCTCGAAAAATGGGATAAGAATCAAGTAGACAGTGCCATAATGTATGGCTTTAATACTCTTGTCATAAGAGACGCTTCTACAATCTCCTCTCCCCCGTTGGATCTGAATATTTACGAACTAACCT
>QNDG01000103.1 GCA_003645915.1 Candidatus Zhuqueibacterota bacterium
CAAGAATCCTGTTCATTTTTTTCATATCAAGAACAATTCCGCCTTTTATTGGAACCGTTTGTCCGGTCATACCGGAACCTGCACCCCGGGCAATTACGGGAATACCTTCCGAATTGGCATATTTTACAATCTCCTGAACTTGTTCAACAGTATCGGGCTGTACAACAGCTGAAGCAGGGCTCAGATGAACAGATGCATCAGAACCGTAAATAAACAGGTCAGCCGGATCATTTTTTACTTGTTCTCTGCTTGTAATTTTAATTAATTTTTCAATGTTAATTTTCATTTTACCTCCCAAAATAGGTGAAGAGACTATTTTTATTTTTTAAACATATATTCAAATGTGCTGCTTATATTATTTTATTATTTTGTAAATTCATTTACCTCTTTATTAATTTTTCTCAAGAGTTTTTTTCTCGCAAAATTTAAATCATAGTTCATTTGGAGAGTAAGCCAGAATTTTGGCGACATATGAAAATATTTTGCAAAGCGCAGAGCTGTATCCGGAGTTATTCTTCTTTTACCAAGTACGATTTCATTTATTCTTCGCGGGGGGACTCTGATGTCCATTGCTATTTTATTCTGACTTATACCAAGAGGTTTTAAAAATTCTTCAAATAATACTTGACCTGGGTGAACAGGGGATTTTGATTTTTTCATGTTCTGATCCTTTTTAAAAATATCAGAAAAATAAATGACCTTTAAAACACAATTAGTCCTCCGTACCGAAAGGGTCAATTAAATACAAAGTATTGCTTAAGAAGAACATAAGATAGACTAATAATAAATAATCATATCATAATATAAATTTATGATGAGAAACGTTAAATGTCAAGCGTTATATGTGTCAGGGAAAGATTTTTATTAAAAAAGTCGATTGTTTTTTATGATCAACATAGAAATCATAGCGAGAAAAATGATAATATAAAAAAATCAGGTGTTTTTAAATGGCAATTTTTTAATTATCGGATTAAACAAGTTCCGATCAAATTTTTTATTCATATCATTTATTATAAAAAATACTGTAATTAATGTACGTAATCATAAATAAATTTAATCCTGATATTTTTTAGATATAAAAACATTTTTAATTTTTTCATAATATTATTTCTAAAAAAGTATGGAGGTCCCTGAAAAATCTCAGCAAAACAGAGCTTTATTAAGATTCAGAAGATGTATTGCAGTTTCAGTAAAATTGTAATTATTGCTATTTACCCACAATGATTGATTTTTATACAATTCGAATATTTTAATATCCGTTGTAATTTATTTTACAGTAAAAAACGCATGAATGTTTACATATAAAGTTAAAACATAGAAGCTGAATAATTTTGGGTAATAGCAGAATTATACTGGTAGCTTAAAAATTTAATTTCCTGTTTTTAAAAACAGTCTTATGGCATTTTCAATTTCTGAAATATCTATAATCGTATTTTTACAAGGGCCTTCAGGACGTACATTTGGTATTCCAATAACAGGAATTTTATCAAGTACATCCTGTATTCCGCTTAAAAGGTCTCTTTCACATGCAACGCCGATAATTGCTTTGGGACGGTTTTTATATATAAGCTCTCTTGCTCTTGAACCTCCTGCAACAATGAAAATCGGGACATTAAGTGATTTTGCAATGTTTTTTATTCTCTCAATATGATCTTTTTTTAAACATCTCGGAAGGAGAATCATTAATTTATCAGGAGATACTTTTTTGGCAGAAGATTTTATCAAAGAGTTTGTAATTTTTACAAAAGAATTTCCGATTCTGTCTCGTGATATTCCGATCTTTTTTGCAAATTTTAAAACAACAGGAATTGTAAAAGTAAGGTTCAGCTCTTTTTTACCGAATTTCAGCAAAAGGTTTTTTTCGAATATCAATGAAAAAACAATCAGAAGATACCAGATGAAGAGGATTATCAGTACAATTGCAAGTAATCCTGCCATAATCAAAGGAGCGTATCTGTTTATCTGCTGAAGTCTTGGTGTGATCAGATACCAGAATACAAAAAAGACAATACCTGTTGCAAGCAGTGATAACAGAAGAAGCCCCAGATAGAGTCTTTTACCGCTGTTTGTACTGTGAGTACAGTTATTTATATTTCCGTCCCAGCCGAGCCATTCATCGCCAAGGCTCCTGTCCTGTACTTTGACAATATCTTTATATGATTTCATATGTTTATAAACGTCCTGTCTGCTTTTGCAGTCAAATCTATAAAAAAATACAGTTAAAGACAAGTAAATTAATTGTAAACATAAAAGAAAGAGCTGCCTTTATAAGACAGCTCTGTTTTTTTTATTATAATCGTCTCTATCAACCGCAGTGAGAGAACCCGCAGAACCGGCACACAGAACAGCCTCCTTCGGTCTCCATTATATTTCCGCATTCAGGACATTCAGGCCCCTGCTTAATAATATGATCCGAACTTGTTTTGTTTTCCTTTACATGCAAAACAGGCATAGGTTCATTATTGTTTTCTCCGAACTGCTCAAGAAGAATCTGGGCAATTCCGTCAGGTACAGATTTTATAAGTTTGCCTTCATTCCAGACCGGTCTGGAACCTGTAATGCCGCGCAGTGTTTTGCTTATATCCTGAATACTTACACCATTTTGAAGGGCTATGGAAACAAGCCGTCCGATAGCTTCTGCAAGGGCTGCAGTATCACCGCCGTTTTTACCTATATTTGCAAAAAGTTCTATGGGCTGATTACTGTCATTTACATTTATTGTAACATAAAGAGAGCCCTGGCCGGTATTAAGTTTTGTGGTTATGCCCTTTAGTATTCTGGGCCGGCCTTTCATTACAGACACTTCAGAATGCTTTTCTTCCTGCTTATTTATTCCTCTGCTTAAAACCTGCTCTGATCTGCTTCCGTCGCGGTAAATTGTTACGCCTTTACATTTCAGATCATGAGCCATTTTGTAAACTGTTTCTACATCTTCTTCTGTAGCATGATTGGGGAAATTAACTGTTTTTGATACGGCATTGTTTGTATATTCCTGAAAAGCAGCCTGCATTTTAATGTGCCATTCAGGTTCAATGTCGTGTGAAGTTACAAAAACTTTTTTAAATGGTTCCGGGATTTCTTCTATATCCTGAACAGATCCTTTTTCAGCGATCTTTTTTACAATTTCCTCCGAATAAATGCCCTCATTTTTCAGACGTTTGATAATAAGCGGGTGAATTTCCGGCAGTTTGTCGTTATCCATTACATTTCTTGTAAAAGAAAGGGCAAAAATCGGTTCAATTCCGCTTGAACATCCTGAAATAATGCTGATTGTCCCTGTTGGTGCAATTGTTGTTCTTGTGGCGTTTCTTATAGGCGGTTCGTTTCTTTCACCGTAAATACTCTGTTCAAAAGCTGGGAATGATCCGCGCTGAAGGGCAAGTTCCTGAGATTTTCTTTTTGCAGTGTTATCAATAAACTTCATTACCTCTCTTGCAAGAGAGATAGCTTCATCGGAGTTATATGGTATGTCCAGTTCCATAAGAAGATCTGCAAATCCCATAACTCCAAGTCCTATTTTGCGGGATTTTTTTGTCTGTTCCTCAATTGCAGGAAGAGGAAAATTGTTCATATCAATTACATTATCGAGAAAATGAACTGCGTTTCTTACAGTGTCCCCAAGTCTTTCGTAGTCAATTTCCGGAATGTCGTCTTCAAATTTCACCATTTTTGCAAGATTAATTGATCCGAGATTACAGGACTCATAGGGAAGAAGGGGCTGTTCTCCGCAGGGGTTTGTTGATTCTATTAATCCCAGTTTGGGAGTGGGGTTGCCTCTGTTTATTTCGTCAAGAAAGATTATGCCCGGTTCTCCGTTTCTCCATGCTCTGTTTACAATTTCATCAAAAACTTCCCTCGCATTAAGCTGGCCTGCAACCTTACCTGAATGAGGATTGATAAGGTCATAGTCCTCTTCTTTTTCAAGAGCATCCCAGAATGCATCTGTCACTGCAACAGAAATGTTGAAATTATTAAGACCTTTGTCCTGCTCTTTTGACCTGATAAATTCCAGAATGTCAGGATGATCAACTCTTAAAATCGCCATGTTTGCGCCGCGTCTTGTTCCGCCTTGTTTTACAGTTTCTGTGGCAACGTCAAATACGTGCATAAAAGAAATAGGGCCTGAGGCAATGCCGAGAGTGGATTTAACAATATCGTTTTTTGGTCTGACTCTTGAAAAGGAAAAGCCTGTCCCTCCTCCTGATTTGTGAATCATTGCAGTATTTTTAATAGTTTCGAAAATCGAACTCATTGAATCTTCAACAGGAAGCACAAAACACGCGGACAACTGCCCCAGATCTCTTCCTGCATTCATAAGAGTGGGGGAGTTAGGCATAAATTCCAGTTTTGCCATCATAGAGTAAAATGTTTTTTCGGTTTTTGTAAGATCTGCCTCAGGATCGTAAAATTTATCCGCTTTTGCGATAAATTTTGCAACACGCATAAACATGTCTTCGGTATTCTCAATTACATTACCGTTAAGATCTTTTTTAAGATATCGTTTTTTCAGAACAGTGAGTGCATTTTCCGATACTTCCACTTTTACAGGCGTGTCAATATCGTGAGAGCCGGCATCTGATTCTGAAAACTCAAAATTATTTGATATGCCGGAATTATCCTGCTGTGTATCTTCGGAATCTTCGGAAGATGTTATTGTGACAGAGTCACTGTTAAAAATAATTGATTTTAACGGATCGTGTCCGTTATCATCAAAATCGAAAAGATTGCCTTCTGCCTGACTGTCCTGTCCGGTATTTTTCATTTTATATCCCGCTTTATTTTTATAATTATTATTGGATTGAAGTTTACATATGAAAATAGCGATACCTATTTTAAAAGTCAAGAAGAAAATACTATATATTGTAAAAAAATAAGAAAAATCACAATAAATAGTACGTTTTATAAATGATTGGCAAAATGGCGGGTATTTAGTTCTTGACATAACGATCAAGTTTTTGTATATTTAGGCGTCATCTTCAGGGCGAGGTGAAAGTCCTCACCGGTGGTTAAAGCCCACGTGCCTTGCGGGAAGCTTGGCTGAACCAGTGGAATTCTGGTGCCGACGGTTACAGTCCGGATGAAAGAGGTTGACGGAAAATTTCTTTTAATACAACCAGCCCTGAAAAAAATAGGGCTTTTTTTATGAGTGATGAATTTTACATGAACCGGGCTCTGTCTCTTGCAAAAAGAGGAAGAGGTTTTGTTTCTCCCAATCCTCTTGTAGGTGCGGTAATTGTAAAAAACGGTAAAATAATTTCAGAAGCATATCACAAAAAATTTGGTTCACATCATGCCGAAAGAGCTGCAATTCTTAAATGCAATCCGCATGATCTGAAGGGCTCCACGCTGTATGTAAATCTTGAACCATGCAGTCATTTTGGCAAAACACCTCCGTGTACACAGATAATTATCTCCGCTGGAATTAAAAAAGTGGTAATAGGACAAAAGGATCCCAATCCTCTTGTTAACGGGAAAGGTATAAAAATTTTACAGGAGCACGGAATAAATGTAAAAACCGGTGTTCTTGAAAAAGAATGTATTGAACTGAATGAAGTTTTTAACAAATACATGTTAAAAAACGAACCCTATATTACGTTGAAGATTGCCCAGACCATTGACGGTATGATTGCAACAAAAAAGGGGATGTCAAAGTGGATTACGTGTGAAGAATCCAGAAAAAAAGTTCACAAATTAAGAAGAGATCATGATGCTGTTCTTGTTGGTATTTCTACTGTCCTTACAGATGATCCGCAATTGACTGTGCGAAAAGTAAAAGGCAGCACATGCAGAATAATTCTGGATTCAAAGTTGAGCATACCATTTAATTCTGCAGTTGTTAAAAGCGCTGAATCTGTTGAGACAATTATTGTTACAACTAATGACAGCAGCAGACAAAAGGAATCAAAACTGGTTAGTGCTGGTTGTAAGGTATGGAGAGTTAAAAAAAATACTGCAGGTATGATTGATGTAGATGAATTTTTCATTTTAGCTGCAAAAAACAGTATAAGTTCAATCCTGGTGGAAGGCGGAAGAAAAATTTTTACCGAATTTATCCGTTTGAATAAATTTGACAGATTGATTGTTTTTACAGCACCTAAAATTTTCGGACAAGGAATAAGCAGCATCGGAAATCTGCATATAACAGATCCTGAAAAAGCAGTTACTTTTGCAAGGTATTCCTGGGCAAAGTC
>QNDG01000104.1 GCA_003645915.1 Candidatus Zhuqueibacterota bacterium
ATTCCAGTAACCCTCGTCATCACGTATTTTTTTACAGTTAGCGCAAATAGGAATCAATCCGCTTAAAGTTTTTACGTTTGCAAGTGCCTCCTCAAGATCGTGTATTAATTTGTTTCTTTCAAGTTCCAGATATTTTCGTTCAATCGCATACCAAATTGCCCTTACAAGAAGGCTGCTGTTCACTGTTCCCTTAACAAGGTAATCCTGTGCACCGTTTCTGACAGCTGACAAAGCTGTTTTTTCATCATCAAGTCCGCTCATCACAATAACCGGTATGTCATTCGATATCTTTGAAATATTATAAAACGTATCAAGTCCTTTACTGTCAGGAAGAGATAAATCAAGAAGTACAACATCGGAATTCTTTTCAGATAAAATATCAGAGGCTTCTTTTAATGACCCCACCCAGGTAAGCTCATAAGAGAAAAGCTGATCTTTCTTCTTCTTTTGTTCCACAAGCATTTCATGAATAATTCTCGCATCTCCCCTGTTGTCTTCTACAAGTAAAATTTTTATGTGATTATTGAATTCTCTTGACAACTTCTCACCTCTGCATTAATTCAGAAACAATTTATCCCAGTTAATTTCTATTGAATTTGACAGAATCTGCATTACATTTTTTTTGAGATTAAAAATGTCCAGAGGTTTGCTTAAATAAGGGAACGTTTTTCCGTTTGAAACTTCCATAAGAATATTCCTGTCGAGAGGGAACCCGCTTATAATCATTATAGGTATATTTTTATCAGTATATTCTTTCTCCAAAGTTTCAATAAATTCATAGCCGTCAATTCCGGGCATCATCAAATCAATAATTATAAGATCAGGGTTGTTCTTTTTAAGATAGAGAAAAGAGTCTTCACCGTTTGTTTTCCCCACCACATTCAATTTTTCACCTTCAAGAACCTTCTTAATCAAAACTACAGTGTTAATGTCATCGTCAATTACAAGTATTTCGGGAATATGTTCTTTTTCTATAGAAATATTTAAAGCTATGGAACGGTTTCTATTTTTTTCAACCCAGATTCTTCCCTTATGTGACAGTACAGCAGCTCTCGCTATAACGAAATCCAATGAATTGTCATCATTTAATTCACGTAAAGGTGTTTTCCCCTCAACAAAATATTTATGCAGATCATTCCTGAAGAAATTTGTAAATTTACCATTAAAAGTCAAAAGTATATCCGATCCAATATCAAGATAGTCAATTGTTATTTTCTGCCCTGAAGGAGTTATTTCAATAAGTGAATTTAATAAAATTTTCACACTGTTAAGTAATTTTTCCTTATCTGCATAGACTAATAAATTCTCCTGTGAATTATTAAACTCTATCAAAACATTTTTGTTTTTTGCTTTAGCCTGAACAGAATAAACAACATTTCTTATAAGTTGATAATAATTAAAAACTTTCTTATTGAGTTTCAAAGTTCCGGCAGTTACCTGTGAAAAGCTCCATAAGCTTTCTATTGAATAAAGAAGAGAATCAACAGAAGATTTTATTTCAGACAGATGTTTGAGATCTCCATTTGAGAATGACTGCGATTTCTCGTTTATGAACAAATCAAATTTTTTAGTAATATCTATAATTTTTGTTTTAAGATCCTTCTGAATTATTCCGGGGATTGTATCTTTTAATACGTTCTTAAAGCCATCCTTTTTTCTGAAATATTCTCCGGAAATTATCCTTGAGATCTTACTGTTGTACACTCCTGTAGTAATACTGCACGCAAGAACAATAACAAATACTGCAAGCATCCTGGTCCACACGGTAATTGTGTCATGCGGAATAATGTAATTGAAAAAATTACCATCTTCCAAGAACGAATCCCTTAAAGATGCCAAAATCCAGTAAACCACACTGAAATAAAGGGAATACCACAAAATTCCGTACATGATGTTTTTCTTTTTTTGTTTCTTTTTCATAGATCTTTCTCATTATGAGGAAATCAGAGAGTTTATGGCTCCTAATAACTCATCTTTATCATACGGCTTTTTTAAAATTTTTTTAATCCCATATTTTGCAGCGGTTTTCTTAATATTTTGATCAATATTTCTTCCGGTAAGAATTATCACAGGAATTGTAGATGTTTTGGGTATTTTATTGATTCTTTCAAGCATGGAAAACCCTCCGCCCGCAGGCATCATTAAATCCAGTATTATTAAATCAGGCGTATTTCTTATTGCTTCCTGAGTTCCTCCATATGCATCTGTAGAAACATTTACGTCAAAACCTTCCGATTGGAGCCTGATAGCAATCATTCTGGCAAACTGAACTTCATCTTCCACTACAAGAATTTTTCTTTTAAATTCCGGCATATCAGATCATTTCTTTCTCTTTTATTTGCTTGTTTCGGATTTCTTTTTTATCTGCAACAGGAATTGTGAAATATATACTTGTGTATTTATCTTTTTCGGATTTTGCCCATATTTTCCCGTTATGCCTTTCCACAATACGCTTACACAAAGCCAGTCCGATTCCGTTACTACCAGCTCTATTATTGTTTAGACTTTCAAATAGTCCGAATATTCGATCTGAATCTTTCATGTCAAAACCAATTCCGTTATCAGAAAATGCAAAAACCCATACATCTTCTTTTTTGGTTACATTAATATCTATATTGCAACTATTACCTTTTCTGTACTTGATGCTGTTTGTAATAAGATTCTGAAACAAACTTGCAATCTGACTTTCATCACCATAAATAACAGGAAGTTTTTCATAATTTACTGTTGTATTAGTCTCTTCAATAAGAAATTTCAGATCCGTTAATACTGATTTTAGAACACCTGCCAAATTAACTGCTCTGAACTTTTCACCTCTTGTGTTTATTCTTGCGAAAGCCAAGAGTCCTTCAATCATTTTTTGCATCCTCTTTGTCCCCTGTAAAGCATACTCAATAAAACTTATACCGTCATCATCAAGAAAACGGCTGTATTTTTTTTCAAGAAGAGATATAAATTCAGAAACCATTCTTAACGGTTCTCTTAAATCGTGAGAAGCAAAATATGCAAACTGTTCCAGATCTTTATTTGATCTGTACAACTCTTCATTTAGTCTGCCAAGCTCTTCTTCTGCCATTTTTCGTAATGTAATGTCTTTAATTACACCTCTGTATCCACGATAATTCCCGTCTTTGTCAATAATTGGCAGTCCTGTAATTGACAGGCAAACTGCATTGCCGTTTTTCCCTTTTGTCCACAACTCATAGTCATTTATAACTTCACGATTTCTTATATACCTGCCCAGGTCTGACGCAGAATCTTCCTGTAAAAATGACATAAAATTTTTTCCAAAAACCTCAATGGGCTGGTATCCAAGATAATGTTTTATCTTATCCGAACTGTAAATAATATTTTCAGATTTATCAATCTCATAAATCCAACCGTCAAAACTAAAAACTATATCTTTAAAACGTTCGTTGCTTTCACGTAAAGCTTCATCCAACAATTTTTTCTCTTCAAGTTCCATTCTTAACATCTCATTCTCAGAGATAAGTTCTTTTAAATATTTGTCATATATTTTTCGCTGTTCATTTTTCTGAAAATTAAAATTTTCCACCAATTTATTAAATTTAAATTCCTGATCCGGAAGTTTAATACTTTCAGCACAGACCAGAATAAATTCTTTATTGTTCTTGATAAAAGCATCAAGATTATCTTTTTCATCGTGTACAGACAAGTCTATTTTCTTTGATGATTTCAAACAGTTTAATACATCTTTATGTTTTTCACCGAGAAACAGCACTTTTAATTTATTCTTTTCACTCATAAACAGGCAGCCTCACTGTATTTAACCAGAATTTTCCGACACTTTCAATAACTTTTACATAATCATCGGCATTACCTGGCTTTACTATAAAACAATTTGCTCCGATTCTGTAAATTTTATTAATAACTTTCTTATCGTCTTCAGTTGACATGACTATTACAGGTATCCCTGATAGCATTGAGTCACCCTTTAATTCCTTCAGAATTTCTTCTCCGTTTTTACCCGGCAGATTTAAATCAAGAATAATCAAATCCGGCAGCTTATTAGTCCCGTAAGATGCTGATTCTTTTAAATATTCAATTGCAAAAATACCGTTACTTTTAACAACAAGCTCTGTTTTTAAAAAATCAGAAAAGACTTCTTTTACAATCCAGATATCTCCCTGATTATCTTCAATAAGTAATATTTTTCTGTTTTTTAATATCATATCTTCTCATTTTTGGGAAGTGTAAAAGTTATACGCGTACCTTTATTGATTTCAGATTCAGCTTTAATGCTACCTCCGTGCCTTTCAATAATTTTTTTACACATTGCAAGCCCTATTCCGTTTCCTTCGGTAAATGAGTGGTCTTCAAGTCTTTCAAAAATCTGAAAAATTCTGTCTGCATCTTTCTTGTTAAATCCCGAACCATTATCTTGCACAGTTATTTCCAGCCCGTGACCTAAATCCCTGCATGAAATATTAATTTCCGGAAACTCTTTATTACAGAATTTTATTGAATTTGAAATAAGATTCTGAAAAACAAGTCCGATTTGTATGGAGTCACCATAAACATCCGGTAAGTAATCATATGAAATTTCCGCATTAGAATCTTCTATTTTAAATTTCATATCAGAAAGAATGTTCTTTAAAACTTTGTTAAGGTTTACAATATCATATTTCTTTTCTGATGTTGTTATTCTTGAAAACTCAAGAAGATCATTGATCATTGCCTGCATTCTTCTTGCACCATCAACTGCAAAATTAATATATGTCTTTGCTTCTTTTTCCAGTTTATGATTGTACTTATCAGATAACAAAGTTAAAAATTCAGACACCATTCTTAGCGGTTCCTGCAAATCATGACTTGCAACATAAGCAAAATGTTCCAGTTCACTATTTGACCTTTCCAGTTCCATATTCAGTTTTTTTAATTGTTCTTCCGATTTTTTCCTGTCAGTTATATCTCTGCTTATTCCAAGAAATCCTTCCGGATAATTCAGGTCATTTTTCATAAGCGATATCTTTGTTTCTGACCAAACAGGGTTGCCATCTTTATCTATAAATTGGAAATCAACGGAAATTGAAGTATTCTTTCTGGCATAACCAGATAATTTCCATAGTTCATTTTCCAGTAATTCTTTCGCTTTTGCTGTTAAAATATCCAACCACTCACGTCCCATCAGATCACTGGCATCATATCCCAGAAAATTTTTAACAGACGGGCTCACATAAGTAAAAATGAGATCTTTATCAACAACCCACACAAAATCGCTCATATTCTCTGCGAGAAGTCTGTATTTACTTTCACTGACAGAAAGTGCATTCTCTGCTTCGACCCTTCGTGTTATATCCGTTACAATCAGGATTACAGACTTAACAACTCCATTTTGAACAACAGGCCCGAACCTTACCTCATACCACGCATTTTCAATGCTATAGCTTTTCCCTTTTATAATTATACTGTCACTATTACCCGATTTAAATATTTTATCTATTCTTTTTGAAAAAAGATCTGCATAATCAGGATCAGTAAAATCTTTAAAATTTTTACCAATTACCTGATCCTGTGTATAATTCTCAAGATCTCTGTTTACATATATTATTCTTCCTTCTTCATCCACATTCATTATAAAATCAGGAAGATTTTGAAGAAGCTTTTCAATTGCCTCAAATCTGTCAGTCTCATATCTCTCAAATGTCCGGTGCTGCATCTGTATCTGATTCATCAAAGTTGTTTCCCCGTCACATCTTTAAAAGTTCATTAAAATACTGAATTTCAGAATTTTGGATTATCTTTTCATCAAAAACAATAATCGAATAAACAGAATTTGTACATCCATCAGAAATGTTTATCGTGCTCTCAAATATTTTTTTAACTACACCATTCTTTGTTTTCAAATAAGCCTTCCTGTTAATACTATTAACATTTGATTTATATTGAAAATTCACCCTTCTTTCCACGCAGTTTTTATCTTCATATGTTGTATAGATTTTATCAACATTAATTCCGATTACATCAAACTCATTCCATTCTGTTATCTTGCACGCTTTTCTGTTAAGCAGTACAATCTCTCCGAATGAATTATAAACAATCATTGCGAATTGGAACCTTAATGCAGCTTTCTGCAAAAAATAGAAACAGTCCCCCATTTCTTCTGCATATCCTGATTTCTTCAATACCGTATCAATTGTTTTTTTCAATTCGTTAACATCATACG
>QNDG01000105.1 GCA_003645915.1 Candidatus Zhuqueibacterota bacterium
ATTGTCACATCTACAATTGATGCTCTTGAAATTGCCAGGCAGAATCCTCACAAAAAAGTAGTATTTATCGGTGTTGGTTTTGAAACAACAGCGCCTACAATTGCAGCTTCAATTTTAATAGCAGAAAAAGAGAACATAAAGAATTATTTTGTATTATCCGCACACAAAGTAATGCCTCCTCCTATGGATGTCCTTAGCAGAGGTGATATACCTTTAAACGGATACATATGTCCCGGACATGTAAGTGCAATTATCGGGTCAAAAAGTTATGATTTCCTGCCTGAAAAATATGGTATTGCCTGTGTTGTCGCAGGATTTGAACCCCTGGATATTTTAAAAAGCATTGATATGCTGGCAGACCAGGTTGCACGGAGTAATCCTTCGGTTGAAACAGAGTATAAAAGAGTCGTAACGCCGGAAGGCAATATCCATGCAAAAGCAGTTATGAACAAAGTTTTTGAAGAAGATGATTCAGAATGGAGAGGAATCGGAGTTATACCCAAAAGCGGTTTAAAAATCAGAAGTAATTACAAAATGTTTGATGCGGAAGAAAAATTTTCCGTTGATCTGCCTCCTGTAAAAGAAGCGGAAGGTTGTTTGTGCGGTGAGGTTTTACAGGGTAAGGTTATACCAACTGATTGTCCTCTTTTTGGCAGTGTGTGCAATCCTTCGGAACCTGTAGGTCCATGTATGGTATCAACAGAAGGCACATGTGCTGCATATTATAAGTATTTAAGGTCAGAGAGATAGATTAAATTCAGAATAATTTAAGGATATAAATGTGATTTTAAAAAAAGATTCAGTTGTTACATTGGCACACGGAGGAGGGGGCACTTTAACACAACAGCTGATAGAAGAGATTTTTGTACCGTCTTTTAAAAACAGTTATCTGACTCCTCTAAATGACAGTGCTCTATTATGTCTTAATTCGTCAAGAATTGCGTACACTACAGATTCTTTTACTGTTGACCCTGTATTTTTCCCTGGTGGTGATATAGGTTACCTTTCGGTTTGCGGAACAGTAAATGATCTTGCAGTTTCAGGTGCTGAACCGAGATTCCTGAGTGTGGGAATGATAATAGAAGAAGGGCTTAAGTTTTCAGAGCTTGAAAAAATAGTTAAGTCCATTAAAAAAGCAGCAGACGAGGCAGGAGTTGTAATTGTTACAGGTGATACAAAGGTTGTTGAAAAAGGAAAAGGTGACAAAATTTTTATAAATACTTCAGGTATAGGAGAATTTACAAAGGATTTAACGTTGGTGCCGTCTAACATAAAACCCGGAGATAAGATTATTGTAAACGGGGATATAGGATATCACGGAATGGCTGTAATTACAGCGCGGGAAAGTTTCGGGTTTTCCAATGTGATTAATTCTGACGTGGCTCCTTTAAACAGGATAATTAAAAAGGTTGTTGAATCCGGTGCAAGAATAAAGGTGATGAGGGATGCTACAAGAGGTGGTGTTGCTACGGTTTTAAATGAAATTGCCGGCTCTGCTGGTTTTACAATAGAAATAGAAGAAGAAAGAATCCCTGTTGCTGAAATTGTCAGAGGTGCATGCGAGCTTTTAGGGTTTGATCCGCTTTATGTGGCCAATGAAGGCATTGTTGTATTGTTTGTTGATTCTGCTGATGCTGAGGATGTCATCAGAATTATGCGAAAAGAAAAATATGGAGAAAAAAGCAGAGTAATTGGAACCGTAACAGACAGGTCAGAGGGAATAGTTGTTGAACATACGTCAATCGGAAGCACACGAGTCTTGGATCTGTTGACTGGTGAGATGTTACCCAGAATTTGCTGAGGCTTTTGTTTTATTTAGTTTTTTCATTGCTTTCTCAAAGAAAATATTCCATTGCTCAGGATTGTTTTTAAATTCGTTTACAGCATTCTGAAATTTTTCCGGAGTAAAACCGGATTTATTAAGAATTATCTCTGAAGAATCTATAAAAGCAGAATCAGAAAGGCTGTATTTTTCTCTGAGTTCAAATAGTTTAACATATGCATTTAAGAGCTCCTGTTGTTGTTGTGATAAATCAGGAACAGAATTTTTTTGACAGGATAAAATTAAAACGGAAATTGTTAATAACAGAAGTACGAATTTTTTCATGTTTTCCTCTTTTCTTTCTGTAAAAATAATGGAATTTGTGTATAAATCAAGGCAAATTTGCAAATATGGATAAGAAGCCTTTAAAAATTGCTTTTATATGCTGTTCAGAAGCATGGGGCGGGATGGAGATGCTTGCTGTAAAACAGGCAGCAAGTCTCTTGTCTATGGGACATGACTTGATTTTTATTGGAAGCCCGGATTCTTATGCTGTAAATGAGGCTCTGTCTTCAGGAATAAAAACGTATTCGGTGAAAATTAACGGTTATGCAGATTTGACTGCAATTGCGAAATTGTATTCAATGTTTAAAAAGGAAAAATTTGATGTTATACATTCTCATTACTCCAGAGATCTGTGGTCAATTGTTCCTGCGCTCTGTTTTTTAAGATCCGGATGCGGGCTGGTTCTTACAAAACATATCGGAACACAGAAACCAAAGAAAGACTGGCTTCACAGAAAGATCTACCGAAGAGTTGATTATGTAATTGCAATTTCAAATGTAATAAAGAAGAATATTATTGAAACTCATCCTGTCCCTGAAAAAAAAGTTGTATTAATACCAAACGGGGTCGATACGGAAAAATTCACTCCGGGAAAAGAACCTGAAATACGAAAGAAATACGGAATTCCGGAAAACAGTATTGTAGTGGGAATTGCAGGCCGCCTTTCATGGTGGAAGGGTTACAGAGAATTTTTGTTAACAGCAAAAAACCTTGTAAAAAAATATGATAATATTTATTTTCTTGCAGTAGGCGGAGCTACAGTAGGGGAAGAACAGGAAGCCGAAGATATTAAAGAATTCTGCAGGTCTCTTAATATTCATGGTAAAGTAATATTTGCGGGATTCCAAAAAGAACCTGAGAGATTTTACAGAGCAATGGATATTTTTGTATATCCTGCTTATGCAGAAGCATTCGGGCTTGTGGTGGCAGAAGCAATGTCGTGCGGCCTGCCTGTTGTTGCTTCGGACAGCGACGGTATACTTGACATTGTAGATGACGGCGTTACAGGAATTTTGGTTTCTGTAAAGGATACAAATAAAGTTACAGAAGCTGTACTTTCTCTGTTGCAAGATACGGAAAAAATAACTAACTTTAGTAATGCAGCACGAGAGAGAGTTTTAAAATATTTTTCAAATAAAAATATGTTGATGCAAATGGAGTGCATATACAATAAAATTTTACAAGAACGGGGAGAAAATGGTTGATGAATGGATTGATCTTCATGTTCATACACATTATTCTGATGGCATGAGATCACCGGAGGAGATGGTAAGAGAGGCAAAAAAAGCCGGATTAAAAGCTTTGGGTATTGTTGATCACGATACAGTGGACGGCTTAAAGGAAGCGGAAAGTGCAGGGCAAAAGCTTGGTGTAGAGATTGTACCAGGTGTTGAATTAAGCAGTCAATACAAAGGAATGGATATTCATATTTTAGGTTACTATTTTAACAGAGAAAGCAGTGCAATTAAAGATTATTTAAAAAAGTTTCAGGATGAGCGGTTTGTAAGAGCTGAAAAAATTGTAAAAAATTTGCAGAAAATCGGAGTCAATATATCTCTTGATGAAGTTATTAACAAATCCAAAGGAAAAAATATCGGCAGGCCCCATATTGCAGATGTCCTTTTAGAAAGAGGATATGTTGAAACTTTTCAGGAGGCGTTTTACAGATATATAGGATACGGTTCGGAAAGTTATGTTGAAAAATTCAAGATTACGCCTCAGGAAGCTGTCAGCCTGATAGCAGAAGCAGGAGGTTTATCGTTTTTAGCTCATCCTGGCCCCTCTATTTCCGATCAGATGATAGTTGAATTTGCAAAAGCCGGACTTAACGGGATTGAAATTGTACATCCTAAACACAGCCAGTCCAGGACCTCTTATTTACAGAGACTTGCAAGAAAACTTGATCTGATGGTTTGCGGCGGATCTGACTGCCATGGCGGAAGAGAAGGTAAAATTACAATAGGATTGTACGTTATTCCATATACAATTCTTACTGAATTTAAGGAAATTATAGAAGTAAAAAGAAGTGAAATCCGGTAACAGCAGAATTAAAAACAGAAAATTTAACAGAATACTGGTTATTAAATTAAGAGCCATTGGTGATATAGTTCTTTGTACTCCGGTATTCCCTAATATTAAAAATGCATTTCCCGATTCTACTGTAGATGTAATGGTGGAAGAGGCTTCTTCCCCTCTTTTGCAAAACAACCGTTTTATTGACAATGTGATTGTGCTGCCGCGTAAAAAGTGGGAGAAAATGCCGGCATTAAAGGCATGGGTTCAAAGTTTAAAGTTTATCGGAAACTTAAGGAAGAATAATTACGATCTTATAATTGATTTATTTGGTAACCCCAGAAGTGCATTTCTAACTTTTATGACGGGATGTAAAACAAGGGTTGGGTTCAAATTCCGGGGGAGATCAATATTTTATAATATAAAAGTTGATCCGAGAGGAGACAGGGTTCATGAAGTTGAATTTAACTTAGATGCATTAAGAGCCCTTGATATACATGTTAGAGATAAGTTTCCACAGATTTTTATTTCAAAGCATGATTCTGATTTTGCCCGGAAATGGTTTAAAGATAACGGGCTTGTGCATAAGAAGGTTATCGGGATACATTCATGGGCGAGCTGGAAGGCAAAAGAGTGGCCTGTAGAAAAATTTGCGCAGCTTTCTGACAGGATAGTAAAAGAAATGAATGCTGAAGTTGTTCTTTTGTGGGGGCCCGGTGAAATGGAGCACGCTGAACAAATCCGTTCAATTGCAAAATCAAATATTAAACTGGCGCCTCCAACCACGCTGCTGCAACTGGCAGGGCTGCTGGAATGTTGTTCTGCAGTTGTTGCAACAGATTCCGGCCCTATGCATATTTCCGCTGCTGTGGGAACGCCTACTCTGGGAATTTACGGTCCTACTAACTGGAAGCTTCAGGGGCCATACGGTGATAAAAACAGAGTCGTTTACCTTGAAGGCCTTGACTGCCTTGGATGTAATCTTACGGAGTGTTCAAAAAGAACTTGTATGACAGAACTTTCTGCAGATGCAGTTTTCGGGGTTTTAAAAGAAATGATATAGGTCTGTCTGATAAATACGGAAATAATATATGACAAATGAATTGAAAACATTACAGCAGATTAACTGCAAAAAATTTAACGGATATAAACCGTGTGAACCATACAAAAAATGCCCTTGTGATGAAAAAGAGCCTTTTGGAGTTACTGTTCTGATAATAAATCTTGATTTTATTGGCGATGTTTTGATGACAACAGCGCTGCTTCCTGCAATTAAAAGAGAGTATCCGGATAGTACAATTCACTGGATTACAAGAAAAAATGCTATACCTGTGCTGGAAAACAATCCTCTGATTTTTAAAGTATGGGAGTGGAACAGTGAAAACAGGATGATTTTACAGGAAATGGAATTTGACCTTGTTTTAAACGGAGATAAAAACAGCAATTCATCGGCATTTATTATGACAATAAACAGCAGAGCAAGAAGAGGTTTTGGCCTGAATAAATACGGAGCAGTAATTCCTTTAAACAAAGGGGCTTTATATAATTTTAAAATGGGTCTGGACGATGAGCTGAAATTTAAAAAGAACAAAAGAACCGGGCTTGATATTCTTGCAGAAACCTGGAATCTGGACTATAGAAATGATGAATATATGCTGGAGCTGACTGAGGAGGAGGTAAAATTCTCAGAAGATTACAAGAGAAGCCTCGGCATAAAAGATGAGATGGTTGTAGGATTTAATACCGGTTGTTCAAATGCTTTTCCTCTTAAAAAAATGACAATAGACCAGCATGCAGAACTTATTGAAAGAATCCACAAAAGTATGAAAAATGTCAGGGTAGCACTATTAGGAGGAAGAGAAGATACAGAGCGGAACAGAGAGATCGCACAAAAGGTTAGTGTACCTGTAATCGAAACTCCCACAACAGAGGGGTTAAGAAAGGGAATACTGTACGAGAATATTTGTGATGTAATTGTAAGTGGTGATACTCTTGGCATGCACATAGGAATAGCTTTAAAAAAATATGTTGTA
>QNDG01000106.1 GCA_003645915.1 Candidatus Zhuqueibacterota bacterium
CATTTCTTAAATCTTCCAATTTTTTAAGGAATTTTTTTCTTTCTGCTATTGTCTCGGCTTCTTTTCTTAATTTTTCTTCTCTTTTTTTCCTGGCCTCTTCTTTAATCTGTTTTCTTTTTTCTTTCAACTCTTTTAATTTTTGATTAATCTCAAGGGATTCTTCAGCTATTATCCTTTCGACTTCTTCTAATCGTTCCTGTTTAACTCTTTTAAAATCTTCATCAGTCGTACCATATGTTTTTTTAATGTAATTAATTAATTCCTTAAGCTTCTTTTTTTCTTCAAGATCTGTTTCAGTTTTAAGTTTTCTCAGCAGTCTTTTTAATCTCGTTTTTATATCTATATAAAACTGCTCAGTTCGAGTTCGCCTTCTTTCTCGTCTCTCTTCAACAATCCTGCCGCGTTCCTTATGAGGTTTATCTTTAATTAAAAGCCCATTATAAGCCCGAACAAAGGCATAAACACCGTCATAATCCCGGCCAAGATCATCATTTTCATAATAAACTTTAAATTCAGGAGTTTTGGTTACTTTAACAACTGACTGTCCATAAGGTAATACACCTTCTGTTATCATATTTTCCTGAACATATTTATCCAGTCTTTTTCTTAAATCATCATGACCGGGAGTGCCGTCAAAGAAAAGTTTAGAAACAAAAGTTCTTACAGGTTTTCCGTCATAAGTCAAATCTTGTTTATATTCATAAGACATGGATCTTAATTTTTTCTTTTCAGCTTTAGACCTGAATGTTACCTCATATTGTTTATATTTAAAATCTGCAAGATAACGTTTTAAAATATATTTATCTGTTTCATTAATATATTTTGAAGCCTGAAAAAGATTTTTTGGCTTAATTTCTTTTAATTTAGTAACAGCCTCGTCACTTAATGCTGTTTTTTCATAATTAATGTTTGAGGGAATAAATATCTGAGATTCTTCATCTTCATTATCAAATTCTGCATTAAAATGTATTATTGCAGAAAGAAGATTATTGTTAATAACTTCATCAACAATGTTTTCATGTTTTTCAGATATCTGAGCTTTTTTTATTATATTCAAAGTTCTTTTTATATAATCACAGGCGCTCTTTAATCTTTTCAGATTATTTTCATACCATTCTTTATACCATTTTTTAAATTTTCGATTATAAAAATTATCTGCATCAGACCTTTTTATACCATCAATTTTTTCCGGTAAATCCTGCCACTTATACCCTTTTATCATTAAATCTAACATCTCTTTCGTTTTTGGGGTCATATGTTTTTTAAACTTCTTTTCTGCAAAATCTTTGAAATCTTCTGCATTATCACCTTCTTTTAAATGTTCTTTATAATCAGGTATCTTTATATCTTTCACATATAATTTTTTCATTTCTCCGGGTTTTGATACAAATTTTGGACCAATGCCTATATCAATAAACCATTTAGTTAACATACGTCCTAAATCTTTTGTCCAGTCATGAATGGTTTGAATTGGTTTTCCGAGTTTATTTGCAACAAATTTAATAGGTTTTCCTTCTATCCATATATCATTTATTATAAGTTTATAAGCTTCTTCTTTATTTTCTGGAATTTTTCCTTTCATAACTTGATTTTCTATGAAATCATAAACAGTCTCTAAATCATATTTTTTCCTTGCCTTTTCAATATCTTCCAAAATCGATCCAGTCGCAGGTTCCGGAGTCTTTTCTGTTATACGTTCTACAGGTTCTTTTTCATGCTTTTTAACTAAAGCTGTATACTGACGAGTCAGTACTGTGAGTAGATGTTTAGACAAGACTTTTACCAATTGTTCTTTTAAATTTTTATCTTTAATCTGTCTCTTCTCTTCATCCGTTAATGTCTTTCGCGTTTCCACATATTTCTTAGCTAACTCATCTGAAACATGATTCATAGCTACATCTCTAAGAGTAGATGCTATTTCTACAGCCTGATTTTCAGCCTCACTCTTATATTCAAGAAAGGAATTCACAAAATCATCTAAAACTATATCTTTATCTAATTTTGCCGGTATTTTATTTTTAATATAATTAAGAATATTTTTTATATTAACCTTATCTACTATTTCAGGGCGTATTTCACGCTTTAAAAATAAAATCAAATTTCGTTCAGCATCAGCAAAACGTAACATATTAGCCAATTTTCTGATTTGATAGGCTAAGGTATTTACTTGATTCCTCTCAAGATAGGAAAATACTATTTGGGCTAAATCATGAAGATTCATACTCTTTCTCCTTAATGTATAAGTAGAAAGAGTATTTTAAAATTAAAAGATCATTAAAATTTAATTATCAGAAAAATAAGCAGAAAGTAACGGTTTACACCATTTCTGGTCTAACTGAAAGGCTAATAGACTCGGCTGAACTAAAGCCTTTAAAAATTCAATAAATCTGTCGTTATTTGAAACTATACCTGATACAACCGTATGTTTTTTCTTACCACAATAAACTATTGTAAAACGAGGTAAATTTCCATTATGAATATCCCTGGCAATATAACCAACTATAAATGACCCGGTTTGATACCATTGCTTATCATAATCACCCCGATAATTCGATATTGGCTCAAATTTATAAGATTTAAAAAAATTATTTAAAAATTTAATTGTTATTAACATAATTTCCTCTTTATTTATTATATAACTCTCATATAGAAAATTAAACCGGTTTTTTATATCAAAGCCAGACTTTAGTTTGCCAAACTCTGATTTTCGTCTTATACGACTTTAGCAATAGAATGCTTTCTACTTATAAAGTTCTGAGTGAGTTCATATTTTTTCTTAGCCATTTATTTCAATCTTTCTGAAATCATTTTATCCAACCCGGAGTTAATACCTAAAAGAGTCGGAAGTATTTCTTTATAATCAAGAATTTCTTTTAATGATTCATAAGGGTCAAAGTCACAATTAAAATCTATAGAAACATAGACCTGAGCATTTCCATAGACATGAACATTTTCAAAGATATGAGTATTTCCATAGACCTGAGCGTATCCATAGACACAGGCATTTCCATAAACATTGGCATTTCCAGAGATGAGAGTATTTCCATAGACCTGAGCGTGTCCATAGACCCGGGCATTTCCATAGACACAGACATTTCCAGAGACCTTAGCCTTTCCATAAACTTCAGTATCTTCAAAGACCTGAGCGTTTCCAAAGACCAGAGCATTTCCAGAGATCTGAGCATTTCCATAGACTTCAGCATCTTCAAAGACCTGAACGTTTCCAAAGACCAGAGCCCTATTATAGACATGAGTATTTCCATAGACCAAAACATTTCCATAGACACGAACATTTCCATAGACCTGAGCATTTCCATAGACCCGAGCATCTTCACAGACCCGAGCATTTTCACAGACCCAACAGTTTCCTTTATGACTCAGATTTTTTTCAGACTCTATATATCCTCCCAAGTTTCCTTTCTTAACAGAATTAAAATCCCTGAGAGCTCTTATCTGATACAAAGTTCTGTTATTAAATATTATAAAGTTCTGTGTAGGTTCATATTTCTTAGTCTTAGTCATTATTTCAATTTCTCCAAAATCATTTTATCCAACCCGGGATCAATACCCAAAAGAATCGGAAATATCTCTTTATGATCAAGAATTTTCATAACAGATTCATGAGGATCAAAGTCACAATTAAAATCTACAGAAATATAGACTCTAGCATCTCCAGAGACATGAGCATCTCCAGAGATCTGAGCACTTCCAAAGACCTGAGCCCTTCCATAAACTCGGGCATTTCCATAGACATGAGCATTTCCAGAGACCAGAACATTTCCATAAATCCGAGTATCTCCATAGACCCTAGCATTTTCAGAAACCCAGACATCTCCATAGATATAAGCATTTTCAGAAACCCGCGCACTTCCATAGACCCATGCATTTCCATAAATCTGAGCATTTCCATAAATCTGAGCATTTTCATAAATCAGAGCATTTCCATAAATCTGAGCATTTCCAGAGACCAGAGCATCTCCAGAGACCAGAGCATCTCCAGAGACCTGGGCATTTCCAAAAACCCAACAGTCTTCATCATGATTCAGATTATTCTCAGATTCTATGTACCCACCTAAATCCCCAGCTTTAACAGAACCAAAATCTCTAAGAGCCCTTATCTGATACAAGGTTCTGTTATGAAGTATTATAGAATTCTGTGTAAGTTCATATTTTTCAGCCATTATCTCAACCTTTCCGAAATCATTTTATCCAGTCCGGGATCAATACCTAAAAGAATTGGAAATATCTCTTTGTGATCAAGAATCTTCTTAAATGATTCATAAGGGTCAAAGTCACAGTTAAAATTTATTGGGATGTATCCTAAACAAACATCTCCAGAAATCTGAGCATTATCAAAGACATGAGCATTTCCATAGACATGAACATTTCCAGAGACCCGAGCATTTCCATAGACATGAGCATTCCCAAAAATCCGAGTATTTTCATAGACCTTAGCATTTTCATAGACCTGAACATCTTCATAGACCTTAGCATTATTAAAGATCTCAGCATTATTATAGACATGGGCATTATCATAGACATAGGCATTATCATAGATACGAGCATTTCCATAGACCCAAGCATTTCCATAGACCCGAGCTTTTTTAAAGATCCAGGCATTTGCAGAAACCTGGGCATTTCCATAGACCCAAGCATTTTCACAGACCCTAGCATTTCCATAGACATGAGCATTTCCAAAGACCTGAGCATTTCCAAAGATCCAAGTATATCCAGAAATCTTAGCATTTTCAGAAACCAGAGTATTTTCATAGACCCGAGCATCTCCAAAGACCTGAGCATTTCCATAAACCTCAGCATTTCCATAGACCTGAGTATTTCCAGAGACCTTAGCATCTCCATAGACATAAGCATCTCCAAAGACCCGAGCATTTCCATAGACCTGAACATTATCATAAACATGGGCATTCTCAGAGACCCAACAGTTCTCTTCATGACTCAGATTCTTTTCAGACTCTATGAATCCACCCAAGTCTCCTTTCTTAACAGAATCAAAATTTTTGAGAGCTCTTATCTGATACAGAGTTCTATTATCAATCTTAATAGAGTTCTGAATAAATTCATATTTTTCAGCCACTCTTTCAACCTTTCCGAAATCATTTTATCCAGTCCGGGATCAATACCTGAAAGAATTGGAAGTATCTCTTTATGATCAAGAATCTTCTTAAATGATTTATAAGGGTCAAAGTCATAGTCAAAATTTATTGGGATGTATCCTAAACAAACATTTCCAGAAATCTGAGCATTTCCATAGACCCTAGCATTTCCAGATACCCAGGCATGAACATTTCTATAGACCCAAGCATTTCCAGAAATCCAAGCATTTTTAAGGATCCGGACATCTCCAAAGACTTGAGCATTTCCAGAGATCTCAGCATTATTATAGACCTGAGCATCTCTCCATAGACACGAGCATCTTTCAATCATTAATATAGGGAAAAGAAAAGAAAATAGACTGCTCGAAAAAGATGGCACGTGTATTTTTTTAGCGTAGCTTTAACCAGATATCTTGTCTGTAACAGTCCATAACTCGGCCCCCCTACTATTGCCCCCAAACCCCTGTTCCCTAATCAATTGAACTCTCATACCTATTCATCAAATTACATTCCCCCACACAATATATCTAAAATCTATCCCTTACAATATATACATATTATATAAATAAATACACTATCATTAAAGTACTTTTTTGTAATTCCAATCACCTTATGTAGATATATCTTAACTTATTATAAATAAAACTGTCCTGAACATACCCCAAATCAAATTATTATCAATCCCATAACTTTAATATTTTCAAATAAATATAACTTAACTTATTTAAAATTAAATTATTTCGAAATGTCTTTTAGGGAGAGTACTGAGAATATCAATATCATTAAAACCTAACCCAATTACTTCTCTTAATCCTGTCCTTATCTAAATTCATAACTTCAATAAAATTAATAAATTATATTATAGAAGAATTTATAACTTCAAATATTTGAATAAGTTAGCATTTTTAATAATAAATCAGATATCTGAATTTTAAATCCAAACCTTGCAGATATCCTTTAAAAAACCCAAAATAAAAAATTTGTCTATTTTGAACCTATGCACCCAATTGAACAACTAGTTGGCAACAAGCCGCG
>QNDG01000107.1 GCA_003645915.1 Candidatus Zhuqueibacterota bacterium
AAACCGGAGAGCTGCTTTCCGGAACAAACGTCAAGGTTCTTGAAACAAAGGGCAGCTGGTCAAAAGTGAATGTTACAGCGTGGATTTGGTCAGGTTCCCTTACAGACAATCCTGCCAAAGTTGACGGTTTCTCAATAACAGCTGCTCATATATTACTGCAAAATCAGCAGGATGCGGAAAAAGTACTGAAAGAGCTGATCAGCGGTGCAAATTTTGCAGAACTGGCTAAAAAGTACTCAATTGATGAGGCGACAAAATACAATGGAGGGTTACTGGGAAAATTTAAAAGAGGAGATTTAATGCCTGAATTTGAATCTGCTGCTTTTAAACTTAAAAAGGGGCAGATCAGCGGTATTGTAAAAACAAGACTTGGATATCATATAATCAAAAGAGTAAATTAACTCTTATATGGAGGAATGTAGAGATGAATGCAATTATTGAACGCATTAAAGCAATTATCTTAAATCCCACTCAAACCTGGGATGTAATAGCAGCTGAAGATACATCTGCACAGGAATTAATGAAAAAGTATGTTTTACTGCTGGCGCTGGTTCCTGCAGTGGCTTCTTTTCTGGGAAGATGGATTATAGGAATACATATCCCTTTTGTTGGGGTTTACCATTTTTCTTTCGGTGCATCACTTTTAATATCAATATTTAATTATGTGGTAACAGTTGCTTCTATTTGGGTTTTTGCAAAAATCCTTATGTTTATTGCGCCTAAATTTGATTCGGAAAAAGAGGAAGATGCTTATTTTAAGGTGTCTGTATACAGTTTTTTCCCGTATCTTGCTGCAGGGGTTCTGATGATAATTCCGTCTCTTTCCGTGCTTGTTTATCTTGCCGGTTTGTATGGACTTTATCTTATGTACATTGCTTTGCCTATAGTTTTGGGCACACCACAGGAAAAGACAATTCCATTAATGGTGGTTTTGATTGTCTCGGCAATAATGGTTTTTGCAATTGCCGGCTCTATAGTTAGTGTAATTGTTGGTGCATTCGGTCCTAAACTTCCGACCTTATAGATGATAGTGTGTAGGAATTTATTAAGGGAACTATTATGTTTGATTCCCGGAAAGGTGAAGAAACAATAAGAACAGAGCATGAAGAATATTATAAATGGCTGACTGAGATTGCTTTACATATAAGTAAAGCCCCTGAGCTGGAGAAAGTGAATGAAGCAGTAGTTAAGGGGTTTAAAAGGTTTCCAGGTGGTATTTCAGGAGTAGTATTTTACATCAGTAATTTTTCAGATGGCCTTCTTTATCCGGTATTTCAGATTGGAGTAGGCCCTGAACAAGCTGTTGGCCCGGTAAGAGCAGGGGAAGGTCTTGCTGGCATTGTTGCAAATGAACGTAAAGCAGTGTTTGTCAACAGTGACAGCAGTAAACAAGCCGAATTATCTTCTTTAATAAGAGATACGGAATTTTCCACTTTTGCAGGAATACCTGTAGTAAATAAATCTTCATTAACAGGTGTTATAAATCTTTTCTGCAGGGAAAAAAGAGAGTTTTCCGCTTTTGAGAAAGACATATTAAAACAGGCTTCTGAAATATGCGCTAATATTATAGGTATGGCCTCAGAATACTACAAAGCTTCAGACCGGGCTAAAAGACTTATTGCAGTAAGCAGGGCAATTACTGTTACACGACAGCTTGGAACACTAAAAAGTGTAATGCGTGATCTGGCAAAGCTACTGGTTCAGTCTATGGGATTTGATAAATCCTGGATAGGCATTGTTGACGAAAATACAAACACACTTGAAGAAATCGGAAGCTTTGGCGTCAAAAAACAAACTATAAAATGTTTTTCCGCTTCTGTAAGCACAAAATCTTCCAATCCTGCAATTGAAGCATTGATACTTGAAAAGCCTGTTGTTTATCAGATGATTGAAGATGTGGATGATAAAAGCTGCAGATCATGGCTTGAAAAAGAGCAGATACAAGGGTTTGCATTTGTACCTATTTTTGATGATGATAAACCCGCAGGTGTTATAGGTGTGTTTAACACAACACAAAAAATGCTTACGGAAGAGGATATTAAAACTCTTTTAAGTGTTTCTGAACAGGCTGCTATAGCAACTGAAAATGCCAGTTTGTATGAAAAAATAAAACAGTCTGAAGAAAATTATAAAACATTATTTCAGACTTCCGGATCAGGACTTGTTATTATTGATTCGGAGCAAAGATTTGTGCTTGTAAACAGAGCATTTGAGGATATAAGCGGATATTCGCAAAAAGAACTGACCGATGAATACACATTAACCTCATTTCTTTCTGGTAAGGATATTTCACGAAAAGAGATAACCGAATATTTAACTTATCCGCCTCAGGATTTTGAAGCGGATTTTAAAAGTAAAAGCGGTATTGTAAAGCAAGTACATGTTACAAGCACAAAACTGCCCAATGAAGAGAACGTACTTGTTTCAATTGTTAATGTTACAAAGCAGAGAGAACTGGAGAAAAAACTTTTTAAAAGTGAGGAACTAGCTGCAATAGGAGAGTTATCAGCAGGTATTGCACATGAAATCCGCAATCCGCTTATTGCTATTAAAACTTCTGTTAAGTTGTTAATGGATGAACCTCAGATTTCGGATGAGGGTAAGCAGCTTTTAGATGTTTTGCGTGAGGAGTCGGATCATCTCGGTGCGATTGTAGATGATTTTTTAAAATTTGCCCGTCCCAAAAAACCGGATATTGTTCCCGTTGATTTAAACCAGCTGATAAAAGATACTGTTAAAAGACTAAGAGAGTTGTCAGATAAGGATTTAAGATGGGATGAGAGTTACGATTCAAGTCTGCCTGATGTTCCCTGCGACAGGCACCAGATACAGCAGCTGATTACAAATCTGATAAACAATGGTATTGATGCTATTGAAGAGCCCGGCGGAACAATAAAGATAAAAACCGAATTGAGAAATAAGAGAGGTTCAAAAAATTTACATATTTTTATCGAAGATTCCGGAGATGGGATTCCTGAAGACGAATTGAATAAAATTTTTCAACCGTTTTTTTCAACTAAGGAGACCGGAACAGGTATGGGGCTGGCAATTTGTCAACGGATTGTTGAAGCACATAAAGGTGGAATTGAGGTGACAAGTAAAAAGGGGAGAGGGACCGAGTTTACAATTACTCTCCCCTTAAATTAAAAGTAACCTGTGAGGTAATGCATGACAGATATTCTTTTGGTAGATGATGAGAAATCCATAAGAACCACTTTATCGCTGTTTTTGGAGAGACAAGGATTTAAAGTGGAGCCTATATCTGATGGTAAGAGTGCAGTTGAAAAATTGAAAACCAATTTTTATGATCTGGTAATAACAGATCTTAAAATGAAAGATGTTGACGGCCTTCAGGTTTTACGAGAGGCGAAAGCAATTAACCCTCTTACTGAAGTTATTGTACTTACAGGTTTCGGAACTGTTGAGAGCGGTGTTGAGGCAATAAAACTGGGGGCGTATGATTATATTCAAAAGCCTGTTGATATGGATGAGTTTGTCCTTTTAATTGAGAAAGCTCTCGAGAGAAAGGATCTTAAGCTGAAAGTTGAACAGCTTCAGACAGAATTAAAAGATAAGTACCGGTTTGAAAATATTGTAGGTAAATCAAAAGAGATGATGGATGTTTTCTCTCTGGTTTTCAAAGTTGCTCCTACAGACAGCACAGTTCTTATTACAGGTGAAAGCGGTACGGGAAAAGAGCTTATTGCAAGAGCCATGCATGAAAACAGCAGGAGAAAAAACAGAACTTTTGTAACAATTAATTGCGGCGCCTTACCTGAGAATATTCAGGAGAGTGAGCTTTTCGGCCATGTAAGGGGATCATTTACCGGTGCGATCAAGGATAAAAGAGGGCTGTTTCAGGAAGCAAACGGAGGCACTCTGTTTCTTGATGAAGTGGGAGAGATGAGTCTTGCAACTCAGGTCAAAGTGTTAAGGTTTTTACAGAATGGCGAGATCAGACGAGTAGGGGATAACGAACCGATTTTTGTTGATGTAAGGTTAATTGCCGCAACAAATCAGGATCTGGAGAACGGAATAAACGAGGGTACTTTCAGAGAAGATCTTTTTTACAGATTAAATGTAATCCCCATTAAAATGCCGCCTCTTCGCAGGAGAAGGGATGATATACCCCTTTTAATAAGTTACTTTATTGATAAATACAGCGAGAAAAGCGGGAAAAAGGTACACTCTATTTCACCGGAAGCGGAAAAGATTTTAACGGGTTACAGATGGCCTGGTAATGTACGGGAGCTGGAAAACGTAATTGAAAGAGCAGTGATTCTTACAAACAAAAATACAATTCTGCCGGAAGATCTTCCAAGCTCAATCAGGACATCAATGGAAATAGAAACAGGTTCTGATGATGGCTTTGATGAAATACCATTGGAAGAGCTGGAGAAAAAACAGATTTTAAAAATCCTGAACAAGTATTCATGGAATCAGAAAAAAGCCTCGGAGATACTTGGAATTTCCACAACAACATTGTGGAGAAAATTAAAAGCTTACGGTATTGAACCGAAAAAAATGTAATAAGTGTTATATTGAAAATACAAACTGTTGGTTATTATATTTGTTAAACGTAAACAATCCTGCATATTAAGTTTGACCCATGTTTATCCTCCAATTTAAGAAGTCCTTTATCAGTTATTTCAATAATTTCAAATTGTTATCCCGGTGTTTCAATCTGAATAAACTGATTAAATGTGTATAAATAGTGACTTAATGTAACTTCAATAAAATCAACATAATAGCAAATCGTATATTCTGGCATGATATTTGTCCTTAATCAATTTGTATTATTTTGTTTGCATAGCGAGGAGAATTGAATGTCATTGGTTCTTATTGTTGATGACGAGAAGAATGTACTTAAAACCCTTTCTATTGGTTTAAAACGTCATAACTATAGTGTCAAATCCGCAAGAAGCGGACCTGAAGCATTAAAACTTATGGAGCAGTCAAGGTGTGATGTTGTTGTTTCAGATATAAGAATGTCTCCTATGGATGGCTATACTTTAGCATCAAGAATCAGAGAAAAATATCCTGATGTAGTAATAATATTAATGTCAGCATATGGATTTGATGAAGATCATCCGGTACATAAAAGCAGACTTTTGTATCCCAGAATAAGCAAACCTTTTGATGTTGAAGAACTGATTAAAGTTCTGGAATCTGAAAAAAAGAAAGGTAGAAAATCAGGTAATACAAAGAACAATAAAAAGATTTTACTTTTGGGACAGGCAAGTGCAGAACGTAAAGTGCGGCATCTTCTTGAGGCTGAAGGTTTTTCGGTACGCGTCGCGGAAAACGAGAAAGAAGTAATAGGTATTCTTAAAAACGGTAAATATGATGTTTGTCTGATAGACGGGGATTTCCTTGATACAGACAGATGGAAAATAGTAAATTTAATTGATAAATATTCTCCCGAGAAGCCGGTTGTGCTTTTAACAAAGCATAAAACAGACCGGGAAAAAATAAATGCAGGTGATTCGGGCGTTACTGTGCTTGATAAGAGAACTTTTTTATCGAAAAAAGAATGGGCTTTGGAACAGCTCGGTAATATTATCGGGAAGGAATAAAATTGTTAGAACAAAAAAAGGACGGCCCTAAATAAGTAGCCGTCCTTTTTTATTGTATTGTATGAAAAAAATTTATTTTAATGCTTCAGCTTTGTCAAAAGCTGCTTTTCCTTCTTCGGTTTTCCCTGCGCGTACGTAAGCAACTCCGAGATTGTTCCATGCATTGATGTTGTCAGGTTTGAGCTCTGTTGCTTTTTCAAGGTATTTAATGGCTTCTTCGTATTTTTCCTGCTGAATAAGCGCTGTTCCGGTGCTTAAATTTGATGCAAAATCATCCGGGTTTTTTTCAAGTATGGTCTTGAAAAGTTCAATAGCTTTATCGTAATCTTCCTGCATGTAGTGCAGTCTTGCCATGTTAAACATAATATCCAGATCATCAGGTGAGATTTTAAGAGCATTTTCATACATTTTAATTGCATTTTCCGGTTCACCCTTAAGATCGTAAGAATAGGCCATATCAAACAAGGCGTCTTTGTAAGTCGAAGAAGTGGGGTCAGCTTTTTCTACGACTTCGCTGAGAATTTCAATTGCTTTGTCATAATCTTTTTTGCTGTAGTAAATATGTCCG
>QNDG01000108.1 GCA_003645915.1 Candidatus Zhuqueibacterota bacterium
ATCATTTAAGATGGATTTAATGAAATGGTCGATATCGAAGAGATATATTATATCTCAAATCCGGCTTTGGGGCTTTGGAGTCATAAAGGAAATTTTGAGTAAAAGGTAAATAAAATTAAAAGTATTTTAAATGTCATACAAAGGTATATTGTTTGATTTTGACGGTGTTGTAATAGACAGCATGCATCAGCATTACGATGCCTGGAGCAAAGCTTTTGCTGGAAAGAACATTTTCTTTGAAAAAGAAGATTTCTTCCAGTTGGAAGGGCAGGGTTTACCTACAATTTCAAAAATGTTAGGAGAACAACACGGCCTCGCTGAAGAAGACATTTTAGATATTATAAAAAAAGTACGTTATTATTATATGTTCGATCAAATTAAATTTTATGACTATTTTTTAACGATGATCAGTAATCTCAAAAATAACAATATTCCGATGGCGGTAGTAACCGGTGGTCAAAAAGAGCGAGTTGCTGTTATTTTAGAGGAATATTTTAGCGGGGTTTTTAAAAATGTTGTCACTATTGATGATGTTAAAAACGGTAAACCACATCCCGAACCATTTGTAAAAGGAGCGGAAATGCTGGGTTTGGGGCCAAAGGAATGTATTGTTGTTGAAAATGCACCGCTTGGCATAGCTTCTGCAAAGAATGCCGGCTGCAAGGTATTGGCTATTAAAACAACCCTGCCCGATATGTACTTAAGGAAAGCTGATTTTATCCTGAATACTTTTCAGGAAGTAGAAGAAAAACTTTTTCTGCTATTAAATATTCAATAAAAATAATTGGATAAAATTAAGAATATGCAGGATTTTTTCTCTACATAGTAAGCCTGCATATCTTGCTAATTTAATAAGCTGGAGGAAGAAACAATGAGTAAGTTAGATGTACTTAAAAATAATTGTGAACTGGATTTTCTGTCATTGGGCGCACTGGTACACCGGCTTGATCCTGGAGTTATACCTTTTCGAAAAGCACGTTTTGCAAATATTCATGTTTCAGGAGGGGAATACAATGTAGCAGCAGGATTATCGGATTGTTTTGGATTGAAAACCGGAATTGCATCAGCAATGGTTGATTATGGAATCGGTGAGATGGTAAAAAACCGTATACAAGAAATGGGAGTCAGACCGGTTTTTAAGTATTTTGAGCATGATGGTGTCCGAGGGCCGAACATCGCTACAGTTTACAGTGATCTTGGATACGGTGTCCGTCCACCGGTTGTTTTTTACAACCGTGCAAATGAAGCTGCCGCTTTGCTTAAGCCAGGTGATTTTAAATGGAATCAAATTTTTAAAAATGGGATAAGATGGTTTCATTCCGGGGGTATTTTTGCTTCTTTATCTGAAACAACGTCGGAGCTCATTATTGAAGGTATTCAGGCAGCTAAAAAAATGGGTGCCGTTTGTTCCTTCGATTTGAATTATCGAGCTAAATTGTGGTCATCAATAGGTGGTCTTAAAAAGGCTCAGCAGGTACTTCGTCGTATTGTCAGCAATGTGGATGTTTTACTTGGCAATGAAGAAGATCTACAAATGGGGCTTGGAATTCCTGGTCCAGAAGAAGTTTCTCAATCCAAACTTGCTCCAGAAACATTTTTTCAGATGATAGAACAAGTTATTAAACAGTTTCCTAATATAAAACTGGTTGCTACGACATTACGAGAAGTAAAGTCCACTAATAAGCACCGATGGGGGGCTGTTATGTGGCATGCTGGTAAACAGTTTGTTAGTCCTACATGCGAACTTGATGTTTTGGATCGAATTGGTGGGGGAGATGGTTTTGCTACTGGTCTTATCTATGGTTTTATAGATGGACGAAAGCCAGAAGAGGCGCTTCGTCTTGGTTGGGCACACGGTGCACTTTTAACTACCTTCCCTGGTGATGTAACCATGGCTAAACTTCCAGAAGTAGAAGCTTTTGCTAAAGGTGGTTCAGCAAGGGTTCAAAGATGAAGCTGGTTAGAGCTTATCTAAAAACAGAGAAATTCAGAATATAGTTTAATTTTAACCTGAGGTTTCATGGATAAAAATGGAGCTGGCGGAAAATAATTATAGATACTGGATAGAGATAGATTTAATAAATGTGCATTTTTTAAACCAGTACCTTATTCTTTTCTGAAAAATCTTGAGGGAAATGTGAATCCGAATAAAATAAGACATCCGGATAAATGGGAATATAACATTCTTGCACCTATCAGTTGTATCGGCTCCTGAGGGAAATTGTAAATTGAGGCTGCCTATCCCTAATGAAATATCTGAAAAAAATGTTGCAAAATATATAATTACGGGACAGGGAGTGAATATAATTTTTGCTTTATTTACAATGTACAGTACAAGCTCGGCAATGAGTCTGGAAAGAAAACGATTCTTTACCCAGCATATCTCGCATAGCTACAATAAAGGATGACGTAGAGAGTGCATTAGGGCTAAATTTTTCAAAGACAAGGAAATACTGAAGAAAAGGATCATCTCTTCTATGATCTTTTCATCCGGTTAACATTTTATGATTAAAACGCCTATTACTATTCAAGCATCTAGACCCGGGCGGTTGAAATCTTAACGCTTGAAATTGGAATATATTAAGTTTAATTTATACAATGAAACATTGGATGGAACACGAAGCCTGTTGTTGTTTCGACCTTAACCTAAATAAAAAGTCGTTTTAAATTTAACTATTTAAAGCTGACCGGTACTTCAATGTTAAATAATATTTACTAAGGGATTTTTGTCTATATCTTTGTTAAAGAAAAAGTATGTAAATTATCTCTGATTTACAATCCTTAATTTTTTTATTCCAACATGTTATGACTTTTTAAGGAAGCCCTGTATATATGTTTTTAATTTAAATTGCATTATTTTTTATTTATTTCTATATTGCTTGTAGTGTTTATAATAACAGGAATTTTTTTCTGGCTTTTTATTTTTTTAATATCATTTTTTCCAATATTATGATAAACTGGGAAATCGGATTTTATGTCACCGTATTTAGTTCCTGCCCATATCGAATAATCCATTGAACCGGGTAATTCAATAATAACATCTTTATAACTGGTTGCCACTGTTATTTCATCGCCGTAAGATATTTTTTTAATTCCTTTTATTTCCACAGGACTGTTTCTCCCTTCAATTTTTATGGAAGCTCCTGAACGGACAACTGAAACTCTTTTATAAGAATTAATAATATTAATATTCCCGCTAACATTGTCAACAATAACCGTACACGATTCACCGTCAATATCTGCACTTCCCTTAACATCTTTTAATTCTATTGATCTGTAGGAAGATTTTATATCAGCATTACCGCTAATCTCCGAAGCATAAACCGCACCTGATTCGGTTTTGCACTTAAGGTTTCCCTTGATTTTTTCCAGTTTTACTTCTCTGTACGAAGAAATAAGATGCAAATCACCTAGAATATTGTAAACATTTACCGAACCTGAAGGATTCTCAACTGACAGGGAGCCGTAAACATCTTTTACATCAACATCTCTGTACTCTGTTCTGATTGTGCCACCTTTGAATCTTTTTGCATTAACTGCGGATGACCTGCCGTTAATGTAAAGTTTTCCTCCTACACTGTCTATTGTAATATTTCTGTAGCTGGTTATAATTTTAACATTTTTACCAATATACTTTGCATTAACCTCACATGATTCTCCCTTAATTGTGAGGTCTCCGGAAATTTTTGAAATCCTGATAGGTTTATATACACTTGAAATATCACAATTACCTTTAACTTCTGTACCGTTTATCCTGCAGCTTTGGCCGTTTATTGTAAGATTCCCGTTTATATTTCTGAATTCCACATCTCTGTAACTACAAACTATTTGTGTGTCTCCATGTATGCCTTCCAGTCTTACATCTCCATTGGAAGTTTCAACTTTTACATTACCGGCAAAATTACCAATCTCTACAGAATCATATTTATTTTTAATGTCAACACTTCCTTCGCAGTCGTCTATTTCAACACTGCCTGAAGTATTGGAAATTTCTAATTCTCCGGAAATTTCATTAACAAACACGTTTCCGTATCTATTATCTAAATTAATGTTTGTTTTTTGCGGGACAGTAATTTTGATCTCTACATAACTGGAAAAATTACCGACTTTTCCGTTAAATAAATCTTTCAAAATACTTGTAACTATATCCTGTCCCGAACGGTTTTTGTACTGTGGAGTTTTTAATTCTACCCTGTACCCGTTTGAATAAGGTTTTAGAATCAACTGGCATTCTTCCAGATATTTTTCAATAAAACGTACATTATCGTGGGCAATTTCAATGCTGGCATTTACGCATATGCTGTCTGACTTTCCTTTTATAACATAAATATCAGCTTTTGAGTCCTTCATATAAAGAGTTTTATTATTCTCTCCTTTAATTGATTTGTAAAAGGTTTTTTTCTTTGAATTTTGTAATGCAGGGCCGCTTGCTATGGAATTAATTGATAAAGCAAACAGGAAAATAAAAATAAAGAAATGTCTTTTAAGTTTCATTTTCAACTCCTTTTAAAATTTCCTTTAATGTCTCTTTTTTATCCTTCAATGCTGCAAGCATGTACTTTCTTATTCTGCTGTTTCCGGGATTATACAAAAGTTCTCTTTTACATTCTTTTATTTGATTATTTATTGTCTCAAGTTTTTCTCTGTATAGAGTCGCCAATTCAAAATCCATATTTTGAATTACAGGCTCAGCTTTTTTTTCAAGCTGATTTATAGCCAGTTCATATTTTTTTTCTGCATTCTCCACTTTACGTAAAGCCGAGTCCTTTAAAAAAGAGGAATTAAATTTTAGTGTATTATAGTAAACACGATTAATTAAACCTGTAACAGCAAGAATAAAAAGTGCTGCAGCTGCAAATTTGACAAATACTCGTTTTACTGAATCTGTTTTTTTTACTCCTTTTATTTCTTTCTCTATTCTCTCCCACAAAGCATGTTTGCGGTTTTCAGGGAAAACCGATGTAACAGTCCCTGCTGTTTTCATGAGAATTTCATACTCAGCAAGAGCCTTTTTACAATACTGGCACTCTTGTATGTGCTTATCAAACTCATCTTTGCTTGTGCTGCCGTAAATATATTTTTCAAATTCCCTGCAGATCATAATCCCTGCTCCATAAATATTGATAATTTTTTTCTTAACTTCATTTTTGCATGAAACAAATTTGATTTAACACTTCCGATAGAAATGTTTAAAATGTCGGATATTTCCCTCTGTTTAAAACCTTCCACAGCATGTAAAATAAAACACGCTCTTTGTTGAGAAGGAAGACCTTCTATCTCTTTTTCAAGAACCATTTTTAATTCATAGTTGTGTTCGACTTTATTGTCATTTTCTTTTATAAGATACATATTGTTTTTTCTCATTTTTTTTGAAAGATCAAGACAAACCCGGAAATGTATTTTATAAAGATATGTACTGAACTTTGAATCTGACCTGAACTTTTTTATATTTTTAAAAAGCTTCAAAAAAGTAGTTTGTACTGCATCTTCCGATTCCTGTACATTTCCCAGCATCCTGACAGCTACCCTGAACAGAAAATCCGAGTATCTTTGGTAAAGCTCTCTAAAAGCTTCTATATCGCCTTTTTGACAAAGTCTTATTAAAAGTTCTTCCTGCATTAATCTCCTCTGTTTTCATGTTAGACAGTTCAGGTCTTTAAAAGGTTTAATTTTATTTTCAGAAAAGCAAATTTTTATTTCAGGTTTGTTTTTATTTATGCAGGGAATTTGCAGGTGATATATGAATTTCAGATGCCCGGAGAAAACGGAATTCTCAATTTTGTCGTCCCGATTCTGATCCACTAATTATACGAATCGATCCACAAATCAGTCAAAGGCCTGACACGTCCGTCAGCAGCCGGACACGGTTACACTAATCCGGCAGTAGCCGACCACAGTTTTCACGAATTAAAAAAAACAGATGATGGAGAAATATCTTATACCTTTATACCATATGATCCTTAACCCTATTCACTTTGTTGCTGAGCCGCACCCTGAGCGGAGTCGAAAGGTGCAGGAGAAAAAGGGCAGACACTCAGGTCTGCCCCCTACTTTTTTCCGCTGCGTTTTTGCGTTCGCTGCGAGCGTTGCGAGAAATAATAAGATTTCTCAGTCGCTCACGCTTCTTCGAAATG
>QNDG01000109.1 GCA_003645915.1 Candidatus Zhuqueibacterota bacterium
AGACGGCTGTGATTATCAAAAACCATTGACCTTCCGTCAAAAATAAGTTCATCATTTGCGCCGGTCTGGTTAACAAACACGAAAGGCATGGAGTGTTTTTCCGAATGGCTCTTAATAAGATTATACCTTACAGGCTGCTTGCCGAGAGAAAATGGTGATGCTGATATGTTGATTATTATTGTTGCTCCTTTTTTCGCCAGAATTGCAACAGGGTCAATATCATACTGCGGAGAAGAGAGTACTTCCGGATTGTTCCATGCATCCTCACAGATTGTTATTCCCAGTTTTTCTCCTTCAAATTCAACAATATCAATATGTTCTGCAGGAGTGAAATAACGTTTTTCATCAAAGACATCATAAGTTGGCAAAAGACTCTTTTGCTGGGTAAACAGAATTTTTCCGTTTTTTATAAGAACTGCACTGTTGTACAGCTTAAAACCGTTTTTAGTTTCTATCCTTTCAAAGGTACCGCAGATTAAACCTATGGAAGGAAATTTTTCGGATATTTTAAGAACCTTGTTCAGAGCGTTTTTGTTTGCATCGTAAAAATCCACTCTTTCAAGAAGATCTTTAGGTGGATAGCCTGAGAGTATCAGTTCGGAAAACACAACAAGAACTGCATTATCATGTTTAGCTGTATTTAATGCATGCTCGATTTTAAGAACATTGTTGTTAAAATCCCCGATTGTAGGATTAAGCTGGGCTATGGTTATTTTCATATTTCCTGCTGAAGTTTATTTTTAAAGTAAGTACTGTAAAAATATAAGGATAAATTAATGATTTGTCAAATATTTTCTAAGGAAAAACATTCCAAATAACAAGTAGGCAAGAATTGCCGAATTACGGTTGTTTTTCTGTTTCTGATGTTTTTATTATGTTTCATAAATCAATATAAAACAGTAGATTAAGTTGTGATGTACATCCAATGGTACGGGCTTTGCTTTAAAAAGGGTGACACCCAAGTAAATTTTTGAAACGGAGACGGTGAATGTACATGCAAAATAAAAAGTTAAAAAGGTTAATTTTATATTTTACAACCCTTTTAATCATTTCAGTCTGGACTGGAGCTGTTGCAGCAACTCTGGAACTGTCCTGGCAACCAAATTCCGAACCTGACCTTGCAGGATATAAAATTTACTACGGAAACAGCGGCCCCCGTATATATTCCATAATACTTGATGTGGGAAATGTAACTCAATACCAGATAACAGGTCTGAGTATAGGCTCAACTTATTATTTTGCTGTAACTGCTTACGATGAAAGCGGTAATGAGAGTGAGTATTCAGAAGAAGTCAGCTACCACATAAAAGATATGGAACCGCCTGTTATTACATCTGTCTCATGTATTTTGGTTGATAAAGTTGTAGTAAAGTTTAATGAACCTGTAGAAAAAGTATCTGCTGAATTGATTTCAAATTATTCAATAAGCGGCGGTATTGTGGTCCAAAGTGCAGTACTGCAGAGCGATACCAAAACTGTTAATCTTTTTACAACAAGCCACCCGAACGGAAATTACACATTAACAGTAAACAATGTAAGAGACAGAGCTTCTGTTCCCAACACAATTACGGCAGATACACAAGTCAATTATTCGTGGAGCGGAAATGACGAGACTCCTCCTCATGTAACCAATCTTGAATTAAAGAATGATGATTTTATTGTTGTTGAATTTTCCGAACCTGTTGAATCAGGCTCCGCAACAAATGTATCCAACTACTCAATAACACCGACTGTGCAGATAAATTCAGTTGATATTGCAGGCACATTTACAAAGGTTTATATTTCAACTGCAAAACATACAAGAGGCGTAAGTTATAAATTGGTAATAAATGGAGTTAAGGACGGTGCAGGTAATGTAATGAATTCCGTGCAGGAAAGTTATCTGTGCGCATCTGAAGATAGTGATCCACCTGTAGTAACTGCAGTGAGAATCAATGATGACGGTAATCAGGTGGTGTTGGAGTTCAGCGAAGTACTGGATAAAACAAGTGCTGAAACAAAAGCTAATTATTCCATATCTCCCTCAGTAACGATTAATTCTGTTTCATTAAACAGTGATAATAAATCCGTAACTCTGCAGACTGCTGTTCATGCAGGCGGAGATTATACAATTACTGTTAATAATGTGGGAGACGACGCTACTCCTCCGAATTATATGTCATCTTCGGAACTTTCTTACACATATCAGCCTCCGGATCATACTCCTCCGGAAATTGTTTCAGCGGAACTTGCAAGCAGTGACCTTCTTCAGGTTACGTTTTCCGAACCTCTTGAAGAGGCCAGCGCTGAAAATGTGTCTAATTACACAATTTCTCCAAATATCAGAATTGACAGGGCAACACTTGATGTTTCCAGAAAAATGGTTCTTCTTGAAACTGCAGAGCATGCTGCAGGCAGCTATACAATTTCCGTAAAAAATATCAGAGACAGAGCGGATCAGCCCAATACTGTTGTTTCAGGCTTGTCTGTCAGTTACCAGTACAATCCGCCTGATACGGATCCTCCGTATGCAAGAAGCGCTGTACTGCACGGTGAAGATGTGGTAGAGGTGATTTTTAACGAACCTGTTGAGAGAAATTCAAGTGAGAATATTGCAAATTATCAGATTACTCCTTATGTTGAAATAAAGAGCGCTGCTCTTGTAGGTGATACTCTCAACAAAGTGTATCTTACAACAGGAAAGCATACTCCAGGTGTAAATTACACAATTACAATATCAGGAATCAAAGACAGGGCACCTGTACCAAATATCATAGCTTCAGGACAAAGTGCAAATTATTCATGTCCTGTAGTTGACAATACTCCTCCAAGGCTGGTTACTGCGGAACTTCAGGGAAATAACTTTTTAAAACTTGTATTCAGCGAGTCAGTTGATTTTGAATCTGCTGTAAATAAGTCAAATTACACAATATCTCCGGCTCTGGCAATTGAAGAAGCTACTCTGGATGCTTCCTTAAAGATTGTTTTTCTGAAAACAGCCACACATCAGCCAGGCACTGATTATACTGTCACAGTTACAGGAGTAAAAGACAGGGCAAATCCGCCAAATATAATCGGCACGGAAAATTATTATAATTACACATGCGAATCAGTTGACAATGTCCCTCCGGCACTGCTCAGGGCTGATCTGCACGGCAATATGCTTCTTGAATTGATTTTCAGCGAGCCTCTTGAAAAGAGCTCTGCCCTGGATAAGAGTAACTATTCAATTAACAACGGAATATCTGTTGAGACCGTTTCTATGAGCGAATCTCAGATGCAGGTCTTTCTGAAAACAAGCCAGCATCAAAAAGGTACTTATACTGTTACTGTAAATAATGTAAAAGATCTGGCGGATATTCCCAATACAATTGATCCTGCCAGTTCAAGTACAGACTATACATATACACCTGTTGATACAATTAGTCCTGTTGTTGTAAGCGTTTCAGCAGTTAATAAAACCACAGTAGAGATAATTTTTGATGAACCTCTTGACAGAGAAAGCGCGGAAACAGTCTCCAATTACATAATAAACAACAATGTAACAGTGGAAAAGGCAATTTTAAATTCTGCTCTTACAACTGTGTATCTCCAGACATCGGAATTTGCTCCTGGCAGTTATGTGATTACATTAAAGAACATCAAAGACGCTTCAGATAATAAAAATCAGATTGAGCAAAAGAGTGTTCAGTATGTTTATCAGGTATATGATGATGTGCCTCCGTCGCTTGCTTCGGCAACTGCAAAAAGCTCAAAAATGGTTATTGTTACATTCAGCGAGCCGCTGGAACCAACCAGTGCGGAAACTGTTTCCAATTACAGTATTAACCCAGGTGTTCAGGTAAAAGGCGTATATCTGACTGCATCTGACAGGCAGGTTATAATAGAAACATCAGAGCATGCTGCAGGCGAATATACTCTGACTGTAAACGGAGTAAAAGACGCTTCAGCAAATCACAACCAGATTTCACCTTACAGTACAATAACTTACAGCTGGAGTCCTGCTGATACTGTAAAACCGAAACTTGTCTCTGCTGAGCTTTCTACTGACAGTTATCTTGAACTCACTTTCAGTGAGCCTGTTGATGACAAGACCGCAAATAACAAGGCAAATTACACTATTGATCCTCCTGTACAGATAATTAATGCCAGTTTAAATTCCAATCTGACAGTTGTTGGTCTGGTAACTGCAAAACATGCGCCGGGGACTTATACAATATCAGTAAATAATGTTACGGACAGGGCGTTTAATCCCAATATAATTGGAAGTGATAACAAAAAAACATACACATTTACACCGCCTGATACTGTTGCACCAAAGCTTATATCAATACAGGTAAATTCTCCCCAGTCAATAGCTCTTACGTTTGACGAGGAACTTGACAGGGCAAGTGCAGAGACTATTTCCAGCTACAGTATAAGTAACGGAATACAGATTACAAATGTGAGCCTGCTTGCATCTTTGACAACTGTGCACATTGAAACATCACCTCATCAGCCTAATGTTACGTATGAATTAACAATTTCAAAGATTAAGGACAGGGCCCCTTCACCAAATGAAATTAAGACACAGATTAAAAAGAGTTATTCCTACAATCCTCCGGATACTGAAAAACCGGAGCTGGTAAGTGCAAAACTTATAAGCGGAGCCAACCTTCTTGAGCTGGTTTTCAGTGAAAAGATCGACAAAAAAACTGCTGAGAACAGAGAAAACTATGTAATTGATCCCAGTGTTGAAGTTAACCTTGCAACATTGGATACTATTACACTTAAAAAGGTGATTTTGGAAACAACAGACCACAGGCCGGGAATCCAGTATGCTGTAAGTGCCAGAAATATAAAAGATTTGGCTCCTATACCAAATGTAATTGATCCTTCAAAGTGGGTTCATTACCAGATGCCCGGATCAGGGAGTATGGTTGATAACACTCCTCCACAGATTGCAAGAGTGGATGTTACATCCAAAAGCAGCATTGATATTGTTTTTTCCGAACCGGTAAGCAAAGCATCTGCAGAAAATGTAAACAATTACATTATCAGCGATACTGTAAAAGTTATTTCTGCGAAACTTGATACAGACAAAGTGAAAGTGCATCTTACTACAAGTGAGCACAGATACGGCAAACCTTACACAATTTCAGTAAAAAATATCAGGGATGCTTCCCAGTATCAGAATGCTATGAACGGAGGTTCCGGAATAAAATATCTTGTTACGGATGAAGCTTCGCTGAGCAATGTTAACAAACAGTCATATGAATTCGGAGTTGTTGAAATAGGTCATAACAGCTATGTTGACCGTAATTATACTCTGGAGCAGATACCGGCGTATTTGTCAAAACAGCCCAGAGTTGTAACTGCCAATGATGATAAAATGTCAAAAGGCGATAATTTTCTCAGTTTTGAATTGTGGGGAGAAGCAACAGTTTATGTTGCATTTGATAAAAATATTCCTAAAATTCCGTCATGGCTCAGCAAATGGAGACAGACCGGAGATCAGATAGTAGATTCAAGAGAAAATGTGTTTAATATTTACAGCAAGGAAGCTACAAGCGGCAGAGTTATCCTCGGAGGAAACGAAGGAACAATGGATGATAATATGTACATGGTATTCATTGAACCGAGAACTGATTCCAAAGCTGTTATTGCAAGTCTGAATAAAACATCATACGACCTGGAGCACATATCTGTTGGAGATACGTGTTACATTGACAGACCTCATACAGTTACATCGGTTCCTCCTGATCTTGAAGAACTTTTATGGATAAGAACTGCAAATGATGATAAACTGAGTACAGAACCTATCAGATTTCATCTTAACAAGAAATCAGTTGTTTATGTAGTGTTTGACAGCAGAATTTCGCCGGTTCCAAAGTGGCTTTCTGACTGGGATAAATTTGACGGGCAGATCACGAACTCGCGCTCTGATAAGTATGATATTTATTATAATGAATTTAGTGATGGAGATGTGGAGCTTGGAGTAAACGGCGGTACAGCAGAAGATAATATGTACTTTGTACTTATTAAACCGTCTGACAAAGAAGATGAAGATAAACAAGGTCCTACAATTCCCAATAAGTTTGAGTTGTTCCAGAATTATCCGAATCCGTTTAATCCTTCAACACACATAAGAACTAAT
>QNDG01000110.1 GCA_003645915.1 Candidatus Zhuqueibacterota bacterium
ATAAACAATGCTTCCATCACACTAGTTCTGGATAAAAAAATTAACAACAAATTGTCTGTATATACCAAAGTATCATCATTTTTCTACTCGCAATTAAATGAATATGATATGTACTCACAATATGCCCCAAAAATTAAAAATACTTTCGGATATTCAGAACAAAATTTGAGAAGCTGGGAAGGAGAGACAAACCTGTTTTATAATGTTTCTGAAAATACAGAATTAACCGCAGGTGTTTTCACGCATATAACCCACTATCTTCAGACAACAATAAACATCCCTGTAGTTAATTACGATAATATTTTATACAGTCTGCCATCTGACGAAAACATTATAACACAAAGCGCTTGGGCACAAGTAGAAACAAAATTGATCCCTAATTTTAAAACAATTGCAGGATTAAGAATTGAGAAGCTTAACGATTACACCCTTTCTATAACAGATTTTTCTGATATTGAGAACCCAAGGTATAGTGAATTAACTTTTACGGAAGATAAAATTTCATTTATACCAAGACTCGCATTTATACTTACTCCCTCAAACTCACTTAGTTTTAAACTTATGTACGGCAAAGCTATCAAACAACCGTCATACGGACAAAACAATGAAGTATTTAAAGCGAATCACTTTAACAATACACCTATAACGCTGCTTTCTCCTGCGCGTATCAGCACTCTTGAGTTTAATATTACTGCGAATATATCAAATTCAATTAATACAAATTTTTCTGTTTTTCATAACGACCTTGACAACCTTATTACAAGGGAAAATTTTTATAACGAAAATGATAAACTTGCATGGCGTATAGGCAACAGCGGTAAAATGGAAACAACAGGAATGGAATTTTCCCTGTGTGTTCACCCTATTAAAAACTGGAAGATAGAAACAAGTTTTATTGTTCAGAAAACAAGAAATAAACAAACCGGTTTTAAGAATATTGAGCCCGGCTATGCTCCAAAGACTCTATATTATCTTAAAACAAATTTTACTCCTTTTAAAAATTTATCCGTCGCTTTAATCGGAAGATATGTAGGGAAAATGTATTCTATGTGGGATATTACATCCGGTAACAGAATCGGAATGCCATCTGATCCATCATTAGTTATGGATGCCAATTTCAGAATATCTTCCAATTGGATAAAAAGGAATTTTATTTCGTGTCATATTTACAATCTTCTTAATACTACAATAAGATACCCTGCAACAGGAAACAGCAAATGGGCTCCTCTTGGAACCATAGGTATGGGACGGACATTTTTTATAACCTTTGGTCTTAAATGGTAAAATTACAATAAAAATAACATAAATTAAAAAAGCCGCTAAAAAAAGCGGCTTTTTTAAAATAATATCGATCTGGTCAGGTACTCATAGACATTAAGAATTCTTTATTGTTTTTTGTACCGTTCATTTTTGACTTTAAAAACTCAATTGCTTCTGTCATACTTAATTCATTCAGAAGTTTTCTCAAAATCCAGACTCTGTTAAGTTCCGACTTACTAAGCAGAAGCTCTTCTTTTCTTGTACCTGATTTATTAATATCAATTGCAGGGAATATTCTTCGGTCTGAAAGTTCTCTGTTGAGCTGAATTTCCATGTTGCCCGTACCCTTAAACTCCTCAAATATCACCTCATCCATTCTGCTGCCTGTATCAATTAAGGCAGTGGAAATAATGGTAAGGCTTCCTCCCTCTTCCACATTTCTTGCAGCACCGAAGAATCTTTTTGGTTTATGCAGTGCATTGGAATCAACACCGCCTGAAAGAATTTTGCCTGAATGTGGGACCACAACATTATGAGCTCTTGCAAGTCTTGTAATGGAATCAAGAAGAATAACCACGTCATGTCCGTATTCAACAAGCCGTTTTGATTTCTCAAGTACCATTTCTGCAACCTGAACATGCCTTTCCGGAGGTTCGTCAAATGTAGAACTTATAACTTCGGCATCAACAGACCTCTGCATATCAGTAACTTCTTCGGGTCTTTCATCAATTAAAAGTACAATTAATTTGATTTCAGGATGGTTTTTTCGTATTGCGTTTGCAATTTTTTGCAGTACAATGGTTTTACCTGTACGTGGCTGGGCAACAATTAAACCTCTCTGCCCTTTGCCTATAGGAGTTAAAAGATTCATTATTCTTGTAGTAAAATCCCGTGCATCCATTTCAAGGTTAATCCTTTCAGTCGGATACAATGGCGTTAAATTATCAAAAAGTATTTTTGTTTTTGCAATTTCAGGATTTTCATAATTAACAGCCTCAACTTTTATCAGGGCAAAAAACCGCTCATTATCTTTTGGAGGCCTTATTTGTCCGGAAACAATGTCGCCTGTTCTCAGGCTGAATCTCTTAATCTGAGATGGTGAAACATAAATATCGTCCGGACCCGGAAGATAATTTGTATCTGCAGATCTTAGAAAACCGTATCCGTCAGGCAGTATCTGCAAAACCCCTTCGGAAAAAATATTACCGTCTTTTTGTGTCTGTGCTTCAAGAATTGAAAACACAAGCTCCTGTTTTTTCAGACCTGAATACCCCGGTATGTTCAGTCCTTTTGCAAGTTCTGTCAGTTCTGAAATTTTCAGATTCTTAAGTTCAGAAATGTTCATTGTCATAAAAAATCACTCCACTAAATAACCTGTCTTATGTTATCTTTAAAAACAACACGTGTAATAACACGAATTATTTTAATTTAATTAATATCACATTATTTACGGACTGGTAGACACGCCGCTAATTTGGTAGCGGAAAGGTAAGTCTGTCTTTTTCTGCCTACTCTTGTTGATCCTTCTGATGGATGTAAAAGAAAAATGATATTGCTCGTAATAAATTTATACTTTTTTCTGTATTTGTCAAGTACTTTATTTGATTTTTCGTTCTTAATCATAATCTTGACAAAGATATATATTTTCCCTATATTTACCAAAAGGATAATTATTTGTTTTTTGTAAATTTTGGAGGCACATGAACCACATAAAAATATACCTTGATAATGCCGCAACAACACCTGTTGATAAACGCGTTTTTGAAGAAATGGTTCCCTATCTAACGGAGATATTTGGGAATCCTTCTTCTGTTCATCTTTTCGGAAGAGAATCAAAAAAAGCTGTTGAAAAAGCCAGATCTTCTGTTGCTGAACTGATAAATGCAGACCCCGAAGAAATAGTTTTTACCTCCGGCGGAACAGAATCTGACAATGCAGTTTTAAAAAGTACTGCATTTACATGCAAAGAAAAAGGCGGACATATAATCACAACTGCAATTGAACATCATGCAATACTTCACACATGTGAATTTTTAGAAAGAAACGGTTACAAAATTACATATCTCCCTGTTGATAAATCCGGTATTATTGACCTGAGCCAGCTTGAAAATGCGATTACAGACAAAACAATATTGATTTCAGTTATGCACGCAAACAATGAAATTGGTACAATACAGCCAATTGAGAAAATCGGACAGATTGCAAAAAAACACAACATCCTTTTTCACACTGATGCAGTTCAGACAATCGGACATTTGCCTGTTGATGTAAAAAGAATGAACATTGATTTTTTATCTCTGTCTGCTCATAAACTGTACGGCCCAAAAGGCACAGGAGCCCTGTATATTAAAAGCGGAGCCCCGTTTGAGCCGTTTATACACGGAGGAGCGCAGGAAAATAAAAGAAGGGCATCCACAGTAAATGTAAGCGGAATTGCAGGACTTGGTAAAGCTGCGGAAATTGCACAAAAAGAATATGAAGAAGAAAATATAAGAATAAGGAGATTAAGAGATAAACTGCTTGATGATATTCTTTCGGAAATCAGTAATGTAACTCTTAACGGTGACAGAGAAATGCGTCTGCCAAACAATATTAATATTTCCATTAAGGGAGTCGAAGGAGAATCTCTGCTTCTGGCTCTTGATGAAAAAGGTATTGCAGCATCAAGCGGATCAGCATGCAGCGCAGGTTCCGGAGAACCGTCTCATGTTTTAAATTCAATCGGGCTTGAAAAAGAGGCGATGCAGGGAAGTTTAAGAATTACTCTGGGAAGATTTACAACCGAAGAAGAAATTAATTACACATTTTTCAGCTTAAAAGAGATAACAGAAAAACTCAGGAGTTTTGCATCTTTATAAAATCAGGTGGGAATTAATGAAAAATCAGGAACTTATTCACAAAATAAATAAATTGAAATCAGAAAAAGATGCTGTAATACTTGCTCATAATTATCAGATTCCGGAAATTCAGCAAACTGCGGATTTTCTCGGTGATTCTCTGGATCTGGCCAGAAAAGCTCATTCTGATTCACATTCTGTGATTGTATTTTGCGGTGTGAAGTTTATGGCTGAAACTGCAAAAATTCTTTCACCGGATAAAAAAGTGCTTCTGCCTGCTACAGATGCAAATTGCCCCATGGCAGAAATGGCGGAAAAAAGAGCTCTTTTAAAATTAAAAGAACAATATCCAGATGCACAGGTTGTTACATACGTCAATTCAACAGCAGAAGTTAAAGCGATTAGTGATGTTTGCTGCACATCTGCAAACAGTGTAAAAATTGTAAATAATCTGGACACCGATACAATTATCTTTGTGCCGGATAAAAATCTCGGAGCATACACACAGAAGTTTACTGATAAAAAATTAATTTTATGGGACGGCTTCTGCTATGTTCACAATCAGTTTTCATCAGAGGAGATTGATGGTGCAAAACAAAACTATCCTGACGCAGTTATAATGGTTCATCCGGAGTGCACACCGGAGGTTATTAAAAAAGCCGACAAGGTATTTTCCACCAGCGGTATGGTAAAATTTGCAAAAGAATCAGATAAAAAAACTTTTATTGTAGGTACGGAACAAGGCTTGATACACAGGCTAAAAAGAGAAAATCCGGACAAACAATTTCTATCCCTGGGCGCTGCAAAAACATGCAGAGGTATGAAAGCAATAAAACTTATTGATGTGTATAATGCGCTTAAAAACGATCAGCATCAGATACATCTTCGGGATGATGTAATGACAGGAGCTCGTAAAGCAATAGAAAAGATGCTTGATTATGCATGATAAGAAAGTAGCCGTAGCAATGAGCGGAGGAGTGGATTCTTCTGTTGCTGCAGCATTTTTAAAAAATAAGGGTTTTAATGTTTTCGGTGTTACATTAACCCTTGGATATGACAATTCCAAAGATGTCAGCGATGCACGCAGTGTCGCCAAAATGCTGGATATACCGCATCACGTAATATCTCTGGAAAAAGCTTTCGATAAAAATGTTATATCTTATTTTATTCAGGAATATCACAGGGGAAAAACACCGAATCCGTGCGCTGTATGTAACCCAACAATAAAATTCGGACTCTTACTTGATAAAGTAATAGAAATGGGAGCTGAATTAATTGCAACAGGACATTATGCTGTAATCAGCTATTCAGCAGAGAAAAAACGATACCTATTAAAAAAAGGGGTTGAAGCAGGAAAAGATCAATCATACTTTTTATCAAGGCTGTCTCAGGATTCTCTGTCAAAAACCTTGTTCCCTGTAGGTACGTACAAAAAAAACAAGATCAGGGAACTTGCCGAAAAATTCGGGATTCATGTAGCTGAAAAAAAAGAGAGTCAGGAAGTATGTTTTATAAAAAATGAGTCCGTTCTTGAATTTATTAAAAGGAGAAGTGATAAAAAGCTGAAACCCGGTAAAATTGTTGACACAAAGGGAAATATTCTCGCTGAACATGAAGGTATAGAAAATTTTACTATTGGACAGAGAAAAGGACTTGGTATTGCTATGGGAAAACCGGTTTATGTAATAGAAATACATGGGGATACCGGAGAAATAGTCATCGGGGATAATCCTGATCTGTATAAAAATAAATTTTTATGCACTGATCCCAACTGGATAAGCATAAATAAACCCGATAAAGCATTGAGGGTTGAAGCAAAAATTAGGTATATGCATAAACCGAAACCTGCAACAATTTTGCTTAAGGATGATCAGAATATAATTGTTGAGTTCGATACTCCCCAAAGAGCTATTACTCCGGGACAACTTGCGGTTTTCTATGACAAAAAAATTGTTGTAGGATCTGCATGGATTGACAGGGTTTTTTAACTAACCAGGGAGGTAACA
>QNDG01000111.1 GCA_003645915.1 Candidatus Zhuqueibacterota bacterium
AATGGCCAACATCCTTTGCCCAAAGCCATGGTTTTGTTGTACCCCATTCGCAGATACTGAAAACTATTGGTCTGCCCGCTTTGTAAAGAGCATCTCTCATTAATTTATATGAAGCTTCAGAATTTTGTTTGCCGTGATAACACCAGTCATATTTCAGATAATCAACGCCCCATGAAGCATAGGTTCTTGCATCCTGATATTCGTATCCTCTGCTTCCGGGAAGACCCTGGCAGGTTTTTCTTCCTGCATCTGAATAAATTCCGAATTTCAATCCTTTTGAGTGGACATAATCCACAACAGGCTTAATGCCATTGGGAAATTTCTTGGAATTAACAACAATATTACCGTTCTCATCTCTCCCTGTCTGCCAGCCGTCATCAATTACTATGAATTGATACCCCGCATCCTTCATACCGCTTGATACCATTGCATCTGCAATCTCTTTAACCAGTTCTTCGTTAATATCAGGTCCGAATTTGTTCCAGCTGTTCCAGCCCATTGGAGGAGTTAATGCAACATTGTCAAATTTTTGAGCAAATAATGAAGCTCCGCAGACAAAACAAATCGTAATAATAAAAGATAAGATCTTCTTCATGTTTACCTCCCGTTTTCTTGCAATCGTTTGCAACAATATAAAAAATTAATATGTGAAATCAAAAAACAACTTATATGTTTCAATTTATCCTGCTTATATTGCTCCTGTTATATCTCATTGTCTAAGAATCAAATTGTTTGGTCTTTTCGGAAGAATCATTGTTTTCATACCTTGCAAGAAACACAATAAAAACAGCAAGGAATAGCGCAAAATGACACATAACAGATGCAAGAGCACCTTTCATATTGCTTGCAAGAGCCGCAACAATTAATGAGGGCAGGACAAATGCAATGGTTCCAGTGCCCATCATCTTAAGCTGATATTTCCTCTTTTTATCTTCCGTTCTTTTAAAACCGTGGAATGATAAAAGTATCATGGAAAGCAATCCGACCCAGTAATAAGAGCTGTAGATTAAATATGCCGGGTTTGGAGTCGTGTATTGCGCATAGACAACACTGCATACGGTTTGGGTCACAAAATTGTTCCCAACAGCAATCCATATTATCATTGCAAGGCCTGCAAAAAACAAAAGCTTAGAAAAAAAGTTAATCTTGTTTTGTTCCTTAGGATAAATATAACTAATAAGTAAGACACCGAGAGGAGGCAGCCATGTTACAACAATAAATGCAATTTTTGACAGCATTATTGTACTTCCGTAAGTACAAACTGCTACCTCAAGAATCTGATAACCTGCCAGGAGCAAAAGAATAATACTGCTTGTATAAATTACACTTTTTGAGCCTTTTTTTGTTACAATCCATAAAGCTGCAATAATTTCAAATACAGCTGTAAATAAAGACAGCAATGGTGAGTAATCCATTCAAAACCTCCCGTTATATTGGTTTTATTTCTTGCTGAACCCCATTACAATGCCCAGAACTATTGACCATACAGCTGCGAGAGTTATCTGAAGATGCTGGGGAAGTACAAAAGTAATAGTATGAGCCGGAATCCAGAACCATACTAAAGTATAAACAGCCTTGTCCATACCGCGAAACTCCCACTTTCTCTCAATCAGATTATCCATAATTCTGTGGATAAACATCATCTGGGGGCCGAAAAAAAGATTTACAATTACAGATATTGTAAATCCTTTTAAAACGGCAAAACTGAAAAGAAAATGCGGGAAATATCCGTGTTCAACAAATGCATTTATCATTGATTTATATCCGAAAAACCCGTATTTGATTATTATTCCCAAAAAGCCCCATGACAGCACTTTTAATAAATACTGGATTACAGATAGTTTTTTTAATGATCCTGTCATCTTTAATGTTACAAGTTCCCCCAATGTACCAAGTACTGCAAATTCTACAAACGCAGACCAGACAGGATAAGTTTTTACATAATACTCAAATGAACTGAACATGCTTACTCCTGTTTTTGTTATTACATCTTAAAAAATGAAATTATGGGGATTTTGCAAAAACCAAAAAATCAAGATTGTTCTTAAATACCTTAATACCTTGTTCAATTTTTCCCCGGCAGCCTTAATTTCTCAGCTTAAGCAAGCAATTAAATATAAAAAATTTTCCCGATAAATCCCCATACTTTTTTATCATAAGGTATTTTCCAGAAAATCAGTTGAAAGATACTTCTCTCCCCTGTCCGGGAAAATCACTACAATTCTGCCGGAATCAATCTTTTCTGCAATTTTTATAGCTGCATACATCGCAGCGCCGCTGCTCATTCCCACAAAAATCCCCTCATGTCTTATTATTTCCCGCGCTGTTTTAAAGGCATCTTCTGTTGTAACTTTTACAGATTCGTCTATCATTGTTTCATCATAAATTGACGGTACAATGGCTTCCTCCATATTCTTCAATCCCTGAATGTAATGCCCCTTTACCGGGTGAGCTTCTACAATTTTTATGCGCGGATTATTTTCTTTCAATGCCTTTCCTACACCCATAATTGTGCCTGAAGTTCCGATTGCAGAAACAAAATAGTCGATCCTTCCGTTAGTCTGTCTCCATATCTCCTGAGCTGTTGTTTTGTAATGCGCCATTTTATTGTACTTATTGGAAAATTGATCCGGCATAAAATATTTTTCAGGAAACCTGCTTACCAGCTCTCTTGCTCTTATGATTGCACCGTCAGTCCCTTTACTTCCATCGGTTAATATAACTTTAGCACCAAATGCTTTAATCATCTTTATTCTTTCTATTGAAACAGATTCACTCACAACAATTTCCACATTGTACCCCTTTACAGAACCGATCATTGCAAGGCCTATTCCGGTATTACCTGAAGTTGGTTCTATAATTGTTTTCCCCTTTGTCAGATTCCCTTCTGCCTCGGCCTGTTCAATCATTTTAAGTGCTATTCTGTCTTTTATGCTGCCTGTAGGATTTGTCCCCTCAAACTTGGCATATACTTCAACGTTTTTTGTACTGATTAAGCGGTTTATTCTTATAAGCGGTGTATCTCCTATTGTATGCAAAATATTTTCGTACATGACAACCTCCATACTGACTCTTTATTGTATTAACATATAACTGTTAATACCTGATAAACATTCACAAATCCCAGGCAGATTTATCATCAAAACCCGGAAATTTTTGTTGATAATTTTAAGAGGTTAAATTTTAATTGAGTGTTTTCTTTGAAGTCTACAGAGGAAAACATATACGATAAATGAACCTGCAGTATAGTGAACTATATCAAGAAATGAGAAAGTGGTTCCTATAAGCGCTCTTCCAATAAACACAGATCTGATTTTTCCCAGAAACAAGGGATGCCACAACTGGAGAAATTCAAGAGCGCATGTTATTGAAAATACACTGATTACATTATAAACCACACGAAACCGCGGAAAAATTAATGCCACAAGGAGAGCCCAGAATATTACATAAAAGACTCCCCCGAGATAGATATTTACATATCTTGCAAAAGGGCCTGAATAGAATTTTGAATAAAATCCAAGAGGCACAATAAAGGCAAGTGTAAAAAATATATTTTTTCTGTATAATGACAAAACTTCTCCCTACTGATCAATTAAAATCAATACACCGGTAACTATGGCAAGAATTCCGAAGATCAAAGAATATAAAGGAAAAGAAACAGACACAACCGGTCTTGCGCCTGCTCCTATAAGCCAGATACCAAGTAAAAAAGAGGATAATCTGCCTTTAAGATGCGATCTGCTCATTAAAAACAACACACCTGCAACCAGAGCCATTACTGCAATTGCAGCGTCCAGAGTATTATTGCTGATTTTAAGAAGAGCAATAAGACCTGAAAAGATCAACCACAATCCAAGAAAAATTGAACCGATTTGTTCCGAAGCTTTCATATTTTTCTCCTGCTTTTGATTTATTACTTACAACAAATATTTCTTATGTGACACATACAGCTTATAAAATCCCTGCAGATTAATCCACATAAAACAGAATATCTTGTTACCGTGCCAAAACCATTTTCCCGCTTAGAATCTGATTTTTAAATTTGAGTCTGTAAATATAAAGACCTGAAGAAACTTTCCTGCCGTTTTTATTACAGCCATTCCATACTGCCAAATAAGTTCCCCTTTGTTTCTCCTCATTTATAAGGTTAGTAATCTCTCTGCCTTTAATATCGTAAATACTAAGATGTACTCTTCCGCTGTTGGGCAAAGTAAATTTAATTGCAGTTTCCGGATTAAACGGGTTTGGATAATTGGAATACAGTTCCGGTCTGTCAGGCAGTGCAGATTCAGTTTCCTCTGTTCCTGTACCATTATCAGATACACTCCAAACATGTACAATACTTTTATCTTCATCAGCAAGACGTTCAACTATAAAAAGATGCCGGTGATCAAAATCAAAACAAATCGCTCCTATTGACCATCTCTTATAACGGACAAGATCAAAACCCGGAGAAAACAAAATGTTATTTATGTCAAGCACAGCATAAGGCTGTGGGTTCCACGGTTTCAGCCTTCCCTGTGCAACACCAGCCAGGTCATCAGTATCGTAAAAAATTATCTGCGCACGGATACTGTCGCACCACCATCCCCGGTCATCATAAGGAGGATCAGGAACAGGAGGATACGGGGGGTCATCAGGCCAGACTGTTCCGTCTGCAAATCCGTACCATGTATTACCCATTGCTTTGGTTCCTGCAAAAATCACAGCCTCTTTATCACCTGCAGATATCCAGGCCGCTCCTGACCACTGATCCGCAGGGTTGTACATGTTCATTTTCATCGAATCATCCACAACAATCTCAGGGATAGTTGGATCATCAAGGCCGTAAAGAAGCAGCAGTGTTATCTGTGTAATAGTATCATTAGCAGCCGGCTCAGCCCCATTGGGAAACGGAGAAAATGCATAAAGAGCAGGTCCGAATCCGCTCCACTGCCCCTCTCTGAAACGCCCGCTTGCAAGGTTCTGACCGTTTGTATATTCTTTTGCCCAGGTATCCGGCAGTCTGAACATGTAATCACTGGATGTATAATTATTAATATCTCCAAAATAAAAAGGGCCGTGTGATTGAGGAGATGACAAGTCAGTACTACAAAACCCGTGTGTTGCTTCATGAAACTGGAAATGCTGCCCCCAGCAAAAATATAAATAACCTGATGTAGCTCCTGAAATATCAGGTAAAAAAGTGAGCCCTGGTGTAGGCATTTCAAGTTCTCCGAACATCCCTGCTTTAATATCTGTGAATACCTGCAAAGTAACTGCTGTGTTTAAATCATTGACATTTTTACTTGGGGGTATTACAGGAGTTGGGATTGAAATCTCGGAAACATACTGATACCAGTCATGTCCTGTAAGAAAAAGAGAACCGGGGAAACCGTCGGAAGTACCCTGTTTATCGCCGTCAGGGAAATATGTGATTGCTGTACCGCTGTAATCCCATGTTACCTCTCCGCTTACATCAGGCAAGCGGAAAGCACCGACATACTCAAAATTTTCCGGCATTATGCGCTGCCCGAACACCGAAATTGAATAAAAAACAAACAAAATACAGAACAGGCTTTTCTTCATATTATCCTCCTGTCAGGATTTGTTTTATAATAAAATAACCTGAAATCAATCTAACATGTAAGATGAAAGGCTGCTGTTACTCTGATGCCCTCTTCTAAAAACCTGTTAAAAAGTTTAACCGCTTTTGAACTGGGCAGTGCATAATGCCGGATATTTTTTTGTTCAAGCAGAGCAGTCAGACTGTCATCAATCTTCATAAGTCCGAACTTGCCGGTACCTACAATAAGTACATCCGGATTGGAATCTTCCAGAACATTTTTAATGTCCTCTTCATACAGCCTGTGGCTCTCTTTTCTCCACCAGTTCTCAATTATCTTATCCGGAGTTATTATAAGATCTTTTGTGTATACAATATTATTTATTTTCATTTTTCCAAAGGAGTAACTCTCAATCATGGGTCCGCCTCCTTTTTCTTCTCATCTCAGCTTCTCTTTTGCTGTATATGCATCCGCAATAATTCTGCCTGTAAAGGCCCTCTTTTCTGCTGATTTCCACGCTTATTTTGAATCCGTTCTTTTTTTTA
>QNDG01000112.1 GCA_003645915.1 Candidatus Zhuqueibacterota bacterium
CAAAAATTGTTTCGGGCAGACCTGTAAAAAACAGCCTGTCTCCCACGTATATTTTCTCCGAAGGTGTAACAGGAGCAATTATCTCATGTCCTCTTGTAATCTGGAAAAGAAACAACCCTTTAAGGTGCCTTAAATTTGCCTGTTCTACGGTATGTTCGGTAAAAGGATAATCATTCTCCACTTTAAGCTCTACAACAAACTCTCTTGTGTTTTCTCCCAATTCCGTAAAAAACTCTCTTCGTGAAGGCAAGAGATAATTAGATGATAATGCAAGAAATATCAATGCAACAACAGCAACAGGAAGACCGATTTTTGTAAGTTCAAAAAATGAAAATCCACCTAAACCGTTATCAATCATCATTCCGTGAACAACAAGATTAGTGCTTGTACCGATTAAGGTTGTCATGCCTCCGAGAATTGCTGCAAAAGACACAGGCATTAAAAACTTTGATGCAGGCAATCCCTTGGTTTTTGTCCAGCTCTTAATAATAGGGATTAAGGATGCAACAATAGGAGTGTTGTTCAGAAAAGCGGAAAATCCTGCGACAGGAAATAATATCCGCATATACCGCACAAACGAAGATGTTCCTGTACCGCCCAGCAGGCGGATTATTACTGTTTGGAACAGACCTGATGCTCTTAAGCCTCCGCTTACAACAAATAAAAAAGCAATTGTTATAAGTCCCTTATTGGAAAAGCCAGCAAAACCCTCATCAACTGTAATTACCTTGCCTATTATTAAAAGAATGAGCGCAGCAAGAATTAAAAGAGAGGGTCTCAAAAGATCCTTTGCCAGTGCAATTATCAAAATTACCAGAATTATGATTGTGTATATTAAGGTAAACATATTAGTTGATAGTACCTGTCAGATTGAAAGGGCACACCGCGCCGTGCCCTTACGGTTATTATATTTTTTTCTTAAAGAAAATCGGGATTAAAAAATTTTGAATGTTAAATTTTGAATTAATAAACAAATGTAGGGAATGCATACATGCATTCCTTTTATACCTATACCTTTTTTTAACTTTATCCTTAATCCCTGCCCTTCGACAAGCTCAGGGCACAGCTCAAACAGAGGCCCGCCCGGTACACCCGCGCCCCGGACCTGTTCACTTTTCAAACCTCCTGCAGCGCCCACTTCCATACAGGCTTAACAGAAATCTTATATTCGCCTTCAGAAAAATCTTCTTCCTGATCATTTGTTAAAATCAAACCTTTGTCTAACCTGAATAACTTCATAACGTCAACAATTCCGTTAATTTCTCTCCGCCTGTTAGTATCTGACAACTCAAAAGTTACCTGAACTGCCTGTTTAATATTTTTATCTTTCTGAATTACAAAATCGCACTCGTTTTTACCCGTATAGTAAAAAACAATGCCCTTTGTTTTTAACAAATTATAAACATAATTTTCCAGAAGCCACCCCTTATCATATGTTACTCTGGTGGACAACTTTGAGATAAAGCCATTATCTGCAATATAAAATTTTTTTACGTTTACAAGCTGCTTTTTCATGCTGAAGTCAAATTTATGCACAACAGAAATAAAAAACGTTTCCGACAAAAACAAAATATATTTTTTAACAGTGGTAATACTTCCCAGGCCTGTTATTTTTTTCAGCGAATGAAAACTTATTTTATTTGCAAAATTTGTAATTACATACTGAAACAATTCACGCATTTCATACAAATTATCTATTCTGTATCGTACAGCTATATCTTTTATCACTATATCTTCATAAATTCTGAACAAAATTTCAGGATCATTATATTTAATAAATTCAGGCATTCCGCCGTTTATTAAATGATTTTCAAAATGCTTTTTTAGCAGCGCCCTTGATTCTGTTTTGTAAAGCATATTTTCTTCAAAGTGTACGTCATTCAGTTTAAGATATTCATTAAAAGAAAACGGATTAACTGTTATTTCAACATATCGTCCGGTAAGTTTTGAGCCAATTTCCCTGCTCAGTAATTTCGCATTGGAACCTGTTATAAAAAATTTAAACCCTGCATCATAAAATCTTCTTACAAAACTCTCAAAATTACTTATATTCTGAATCTCATCAATAAAAAAAGTTTTTTTCTCACCATAAAGCTCAATCAGGGCTTCATACAAAAAATTAAAATTCTCCGCATTAAAATTAAACAGTCTCTCATCTTCAAAATTTATATAATAAAAATCCTCATTGTGGTAAAATTTTTGTATTATCTGGCGCAGAAGAGTAGACTTACCCACTCTTCTCAGCCCTGAAATAACCACAATATGCGGAAGCATAATCTTTTTTTGTACATCTGACAGTACTGTTCTTACAACTCCCGGTTCCCTGTTAAGGATTGCTTCCCTCTGATCAGCAAGAATTTGCTTTATTCTTTCCTTATGCAACACAGCACCTTATTAATTGTTCATTCTTACTGAACAATTTAATCATTTATTGTCTATTATGTCAAGATATTTCTTAAAATAAACATTTTATCAAATTAATTATAAGGGCACCGAACGCCGTGCTCTTAGGGTTATTATATTTTTTTATTAAAGAAAATCAGGATTGAATGTTGAATTAATAAACAAATGTAGGGAATGCATACATGCATTCTTTTTGTACATATACCTCTTTTTTCTTTATCCTTTAACCTTTAACCTTTATCCTTTTAATTGTATCCGGAAACCAAACGGGCCTTAGCCCAAAACAGAATATATTTTAATTAAGACGTAATCTCAAAACAAACAGAAAACTTATCCGAAAACAAAGGTAATATTCATTCAACGATTCATAAGTGACTTTTGTATGTCAATTAAGCACTGTAAATGCTCTTTATGCATCTCTTTTATTTTTTCCTCAGGAATAGAATCTTTTGCTTTATAAAGAAATAAAAACTGTTCCATCTTCTGTTCCGCGCTCAGGATTTTGTTATACTTTTCTTCCCAATCATTGAACGTGTTGTTTTTATTAATAAATTCTTTATATTTATTTTGCATCTCTTAAACCGGTTATTTTATTAATTATTTCAGGTCTGTTTAACAACACAGAAAGATCTTTACAATTTTTCAGGATATATTCCCACTCCAAAGATTCTCCGAGAGATAAAATAACATTTTCTATATCCATCCAATCCTTTTGCCTGATTGAAACAGCCTTATGAATAATCAAATCTTCAGGTGTGCATATGCGGACATCACTTCCCATGATATTCTTAATCTTTGAACGCGAAATTGCTTCATATTCAAACGGGAGTTCAGCAAAAACAAAATCTATTCTGACTTTGTCGAATTCCACAGGTAAAACATTTGTATCGCGAATAAATTCACGGGGATTTTTAACAAGCAGAAGAGCTCTTTTGCTGATTTCATTAATAAATTTTTCTTTTTTTTCTTGTGATTCAATAGCTATTTTAATATCTATGTCAAATGTCTGGCGTGGCATGCCGTAATAACTTACAGCAATCCCCCCGAAAATCATGTACCGGATTTGCATGTTATCAAGCCACTGGGTTACACTTTTAATAACTTTTTCCAACTATTAAACATCCCTTTCCAATTCAATTAACCGCAACTTTCAAAAATCATTTCCTGTATACCTTTATACCATATCCCGATTCTGATTATCATAGTTTTTCTGATTGAGAATCGGGAGGCAACAAAACCAAATAAATCTTATAAAACGCCAAAACTCTCCCGATTCTGATTATCATAGTCTTATAAAAAGGATCGGGACGGGAATGACAAATTAGTGACAACCTATTTCAGGACAAGAAATTATCTTTTTTGTCTTATTTTATCCTTCTTCTGTGAGCTAAGAATATTGTCCACACACACTTCCCTGTCTATCCACCGAACTTACACTGCAACCTGATATTCTATTGCCCCGGGTTTAAGTACCCTTTTCGAGGCGCTAAGGATTTCCAATGAAATCAAATCGCCATCTTTATCGTAATCTAAAATAATTCCCGGCTTATCTTCATCACTTTCTTCAATTTCTGTATCTTTTAAAATTAAACTGAGAATATCAGTTTCCGGATCATATATAATTTTCATTATTTCTCTCTCCAATATTTTGCAATCTTGCTTGTTTTATAGACTGTTATAACAATAACATTTTTATTTGATTTTTCAAGAATTACTCTAAAAAAATACCATTTATTTTGGACTCTGTCAAAAGATTTCTTCTGATAAACAAGTCTCTTTTTTTCATATTCTATAACCTGATCCGGATTTTTTATTACATCTTTAACTTCATGTTCTGAAATTCCCCTTCTTTTCATTTGGAATTCCGCATGAGGTTTTATGACTATTTTTAAAGTTTTATTCATTAATTGATTAAATCAAAAATCAGTGTTCGGTGTTCAATATTCTTAATATCTTTTTACTTTATCCTTTAACCTTTATCCTTTTTACTTTACCCCTCCTCCATTCCCAGTTCCCTGCGTATAAGATCCTCAACATCCCTGTCCCTCAATCCGCTGACAATAAAGGAACTGTTTTTAAGACTCTCTTTGTTGTATGTCAGATTAAAAACCATTGCACCTGCGCTTTGCGCAATTGCATGTCCCGCAGCAGTATCCCACTCCATTGTAGGATTGAACCTGTAATAGAATTGAGCCCTGCCTTCAGCAATGTAACAGAATTTAAGAGAGCTCCCTGCGCTTACTACATCATCTACACCTGCTTGTCTGTAAAAATCCAGCTCCCTCTGATGTGAATGAGACCTGCTTGAAATCCCCACTCTTTTTCCGTACTCTTGTTCCAAAGGTTTTATCCGAACACGCTCCGTACCATACTGTTTAAACGCACCCGAGCCTTGCCGGCCAAAATAGATTGTATCCTGTACAGGTATGTAAATTACCCCCATAACAGGTCTGCCGTGTTCAACAAAAGCAATATTCACAGTAAACTCGCCGTTCCTGTTTATAAATTCCTTTGTGCCGTCTAAGGGGTCAATAAGCCAGTAATATTTCCATTGCTTTCGTATTTCAAATGGTATATTTTTGCCTTCTTCAGAAATAACAGGGATATCCGGATATCTGGAAACAAGTCTTTCAGATATCAGGTCGTGGGACATAGTGTCAGCTTTTGTTAACGGAGAATTATCTTTCTTTTCAGTAATACCAAAATCATCAGAATTGTAAATCTTTAAAATTTCTTTTCCTGCATCTTTCGCAGTTTCTATCAGATAATCAATATCAAAACCCACACAAACCCCAAGATTATTAATTTTTAATTAATGTTAATGCAGCTCCGCCTCCTCAGTCCCAAAATCGGATTGAGCAGGCTGCGAACAACTATTTTTATCAGGCTCTCACTTTTAAATGCTTTACGTCATTTATTGAAATATTAACACACAGACCCTGATTAATTGAATCTATATTAACAACAAATCTGTATTTATTGTTAATCTCTTTTAAAATTCCTTTATATCCTGAAAGAGGTCCCCTTATAATTTCGACCAGATCACCTTTATTAAAATACTCACAGGGCTGAACACTTTTATCCTCTTTTAAAAATCTCTTTATCAGATCAATCTCTTCCTGAAGCACTCTTGCAGGTCTGCCGTTAAATGTAATATACATTACAGCGCCCTCAGCCTGAACTGCTCTGTATCTCTCCTTTTTATCTCCGTAAACAAAAACATAAGAAGGGAAAAGAGGTTTTTGGATAATCTTTTTACGGTCGGACCAAAATGAAACAACTTCCTTTAAAGGTGCATAGCACTCTATACCCATATCTTCAATCTGGGATACTACAACCTTTTCATGCCTTGATTTGGTATAAAGAGCATACCAGCCTTTATCAAATAAAAGCTCTTCTTTTATGTTAATTTTTGAGTGATGCATTTTTTTCAACCTGATCCTATCCAAAAACAACCATTTTGTTCAGGAATCCGGGACAACTTAAAATTACAAATTTTTTAATATTAAATCAATTTATGTGGTCGGTTTTTTGCTTTTTCTTACGCTTCTTTTTTTGTTCTCCGTCTCCATAATAGTAGTAGTGATAGTAATAGTAGTACGAACCGTACATCCTGTCAATATCAATTCCATTTACAAGACCACCGAGAAATTCAGCATTTACATTA
>QNDG01000113.1 GCA_003645915.1 Candidatus Zhuqueibacterota bacterium
AGTCGTGTGAGGATTCGTATGATGATAAAGACCTTGAGTGGTCTCAAAGACCTCAGAGGTCTGTAAATAATTTTCTATAATTCGTATTAATGCGTGTAACCTTGTCCGGCCTTTGAAGGACGTGTCAGGCTTTTGACTGACGTGTCCGGCTTTTGACTGACGTGTCCGGCTTTTGACGGGCGTGTCCGGCTTTTGACTGACGTGTCCGGCTACTGCCGGATTCGTGAATCAAGAAAAAATTCAAAATTCCCTCTTTTCCGAGAAACCTCTGAAACCTCCAATTGACGTTTGATATTTTCTTTTTACGACTTATAAATTTGCATCTAAAATTAAATATTTTATCCTTGATATGATATGATAAAAATGCATATATTTTTGAGTTGTTTGTTTTTGATTTACATGTACAGATTTGTGATCTTTTTAAAAATTGTTAAATCAAAACATAGAATAATTATAAAAATGGAATAATTATAAAAAAGGTTGGAAAAAATGAATAAAGCCGGAGATTCAAGAGAAATTGCAGAACTTTCTGTAAACACTATCAGAATGCTCAGTGTTGATGCAATTCAGAAAGCAAATTCAGGACATCCTGGAATGCCGATGGGTATGGCTGATTGTGCATTTGTATTGTGGACAAAATTCCTTAATTATAACCCGGACAAGCCGCTGTGGAAAAACAGAGACAGATTTATTCTTTCAGCAGGCCACGGCTCAATGCTTCTTTATTCTCTGCTTTATCTTTCCGGATATGATTTTTCCTTAGAAGATATTAAAAGCTTCCGGCAGTGGGGAAGTAAAACTCCGGGACATCCGGAATATGGTTTTCCCGGAATAGAAACAACAACAGGGCCTCTGGGCCAGGGTTTTGCAACAGGTGTAGGAATGGCGATAGCTGAAAAAATAATGGCTCAAAAATTTAATACAAAGAATTTTTCCCCGGTTAATCATAAAATTTTCGGTATTGTCAGTGACGGAGATCTTATGGAAGGGGTTGCTTCGGAAGCTGCTTCTGTTGCAGGTCATCTTGGACTGGGAAATATTATTTATATTTATGATCATAATAAAATCACGATTGAGGGCAGTACTGATTTTGCTTTTACTGAAGATGTTAAAAAGCGGTTTGATGCTTACGGGTGGCATACAATCCTGATTGACGGACATGATCACCAACAGATAGAAACAGCAATAGAGGAGTCATTAAACGAAACATCAAAGCCTTCGTTGATTATTGCAAAAACACACATAGGTTTCGGGAGCCCAGAAAAACAGGATACTGCTTCGGTTCACGGATCACCACTTGGCGCAGAAGAGGTAAAAAGAACAAAGAAAAATCTCAAGTGGCCGGAAGATAAGGATTTTTATATACCTGAGCAGGTCACAGAATTTTTCAATTCCGTTAAAGAGATTAAAATAAAAGAATATAATTCGTGGGTAGAAAAATTTACAAAATGGAGAATGGATCATCCTGAACTTGCCCGGGATTGGGATGTGATGTATAAACAGGAAATTCCGGAGAATCTTGAAGAGGAGCTGCTGAATTCTGTACCTGAGGAACCATGTGCAACAAGAGTGGCTTCAGGTAAGATAATAAACAAGGCCGCTGAAATTATGCCTTGGCTTTACGGAGGATCTGCAGACCTTGCACCGTCAACAAAAACTTATTTGATAAATTTTAAATCAATTAGTAAAGATGATTTCAGCGGAAGAAACATACATTTTGGTATAAGGGAACATGCGATGACCGCAATTATGAACGGCATGTCCCTTTACGGAAGTTTTGTTCCTTTTGGCTCCACATTTTTAGTCTTTTCCGATTACATGAAACCTGCAATTCGTATGTCTGCGTTAATGAAACTGCAGAACATATACGTATTTACTCATGACAGTATTTTTGTTGGAGAAGACGGGCCAACGCATCAGCCTGTTGAACACATAGCAGCATTGCGGGGGATCCCCGGGCTTACTGTTTTCCGCCCTGCAGACAGCGTGGAAACAGCCCTGTGCTGGACTTATGCACTGACCAATAAAAGATGTCCTGCTGCGCTTTGTCTTACAAGGCAGAAAATACAGACTCTGAAAAGAGACAAATCTGTTTCTGTTGAGGATATTAAAAAAGGCGGTTATATAATACGGCATGAAAAAAACAAACCTGATGTAGTACTGGTTGCAACCGGCTCGGAAGTTGAATTGTCATTAAATTCTGCTGAAGATCTGAATTTAAAAGGTATTGATGCCCGGGTTGTTTCCATGGTATCTCTTGATTTGTTTTATAATCAGGATATAGTTTTTCAGGAAAACATTATTCCAAAAGGAGTTCCGGTAGTAGTGGTTGAGGCTGCATCTTCTCAGGGCTGGTACAGGATAACACGAAATCCGATTTTATGTTTAACAATGGACAGATTCGGAGAGTCTGCTCCTTATCAGGTTCTTGCGGACAAATTTGGTTTTACCAGGGAAAATATTACAAAGGCTGTAGAATTCTGGCTGGTGAACTTAAAAGTATGAGCAGGGTTTTTAAAATATCCGTTATTTTTTTTCTAATTTCTTTTTTTTATGGTCATGCTTCAGCAGAGAGCTCAGAAAAAGAGATTCCTCTTTCTTTTGAAAAACACAGTTTCTGTTTTAAATCCAACCTTTTTTATCTACGGATCAAAAGGCCTAAAATTATTCTGGTTTTAAGCGGGGGAGGATCCAGAGGGATAGCCCAGATCGGCGTGCTGAAGGCCCTTGAAAAAAGATGCCTTCCTGTTGATTTAATTGTAGGAACAAGTATGGGAGCGCAGGTTGGGGGGCTCTATTCTCTCGGTTATTCACCGGATACCCTTGAAAGTATTGTAAAAAGTGTTGACTGGAATTCATTAATTGAAGACGCTCCGACCCGTGAGGAACTTTTTGTAGGGCAAAAAGAGGAACAGGCAAACTATCTTTTCCAGTTCAGACTAAAACATCTGTCTATAGAGATTCCATCCTCATTTGCTGCTGGTCAGAGATTGTTCAATATGCTGGCTGACTTAGTTTACGGATCTCCTTATGCTGCACAAAAAGATTTTACCTGTTTTCCGGTTCAATTTTATGCAGTTGCAACGGATCTGTTATCAGGATCAAAACTGGTTTTAAGTAAAGGCTCAATTATTTCCGCAATGCAGGGAAGTATGGCAATACCTCTTCTTCTGGCTCCTGTTCAATTGGATTCAATGCTTCTTGTGGACGGAGGCCTGGTTTCAAATCTGCCCGTTGAAGAGGGCAGAAAAAGAGGAGATCTTGTAATAGCAGTTGATACTTCCTCAAAGCTCAGAGATAAAAGCAGAATTAAAGCTCCGTGGGAAGTTGTGGATCAGGTGACCACTATTATGCAAAAACAGGCTGTGGAAAAGAGCCTTGCTTCTGCGGATATTTCCATAATTCCGGATTTATCTGAAAGATCCAATACGGATTTTACAGGACTTGACAGTCTTATCCGGACAGGAGAAGAGGCTGCTTTAAGAATCACAGACCAGATAGAGGCAAAGATTCTCTCTTTTGATACTTCATATGCAGGTTCTGAAAAGTATTTTATTAAAAAGATCTCTATTAAAGGTCTGAAACTGTTAAAAGAGCCAGACCTTATATCTTCTTTACCTGTTAATTTCCCTGATACATTGACTGAAGCTGATATCAACTGGCTGGCAAATCAGCTTATTCAAACAGAAAAGGTTTTACATATCAGTGCAAAAGTAGATACTGCTGCGGGTATGCTTAATTTTTATGTCAGGGAGAGCCCATTTGTAAAGAGCTTTGAATTTTACGGGAATACGGTTTTCCCCGATTCTGTTTTAAAAGCAGTTATTGATTTTAAAAAACAGGGAATCTGCAATGTAAAAGCAATGTTTTCCTCTTTTGATAAAATTCTGAATCTCTATGCGTCCAGAGGGTTTTCTCTTGTTAAAATTGACAGTGTAAAATATAAAGGCGGGGTAATCTCTGTTTATGTTAATGAAGGAAGAGTTAAACGGATTCTTATCAGAGGAAATAAAAACACAAGAGATTTTGTAATTAAAAGAGAGATTTCTATTAAACCAGGGGATCTTTTTTCCAGGGATAAAATTTTACAAAGTGTGGAAAGTATCTATTCAACAGGTTTGTTTAAATCCGTAAAATTTGATGTTAGTTCCGAGGGAAACGGTTATAATCTGTATTTTTATTTAAAGGAAAAAGCTTACTCTGTAATCAGGATCGGGCTAAGATATGATATTGAAAGACAGACAAAGGGTTTTTTCCAGATAGTGCGGGAAAATCTCCTTGGCATAGGAGATAAAGCTTCTGTTAGGGTTCTTACAGGAAGAAGAGATGAATCAATACAGGGGAGAATCTGGGCTGACAGACTTTTTAAAACATATTTTACATATTCTGTCAGTTTTATTAAGGAAGCTCATCACAGAGATTTTTATTCGGATTTAATGCATGTGGGATCTTATAAAAACCGAAGTGCCAGATTCAGTGTTTCTGCAGGACACCAGATGCAGAAACTGGGAAAAGTGTCAATATCTCTGAACAATGAGCACGTAAACATTACAACTTCAGGTGATTCGGGAAGTGTTCCTTCGGGAAAATATGATTTACGTTTTTTCAAATTCCGGTCTGAAGTTGACACAAGAGACAGGGTACCTTTTACAACAAAAGGAAAATTCCATGTTCTTGAGTATGAAACAGCAGGCACTCTTTTTGGGAGTGGGATTTCATATGTCAGACTTTACTCATCAACGGAATCATATTACAAAGCAGGTACAAGGTTTACAATCCACCCGAAAATTGCATGGGGAGCAGCAGACCGCACAATACCTTTTTCAAAGGAATTTTTTATAGGTGGCATGAACAGTTTTATGGGTCTGCCCCTTTATGCTATGCACGGGAAAAGGTTTATAAGTGTAAACAGTGAGATACGATACAGATTGCCGGTTAAGAATGAGGTGTATCTGTTTTTCCGGTATGATGTTGCAGGCGTTTGGAATACATATTCCAAAATAGAAGGAAAAGATTTTCTGCACGGCCTTGGCATTTCATTGGCTGCTGCTTCTCCTTTAGGTCCTCTTTTTATAGGATTCGGAAAAGCCGGGACACACCAGAGGTTTTATGTTAGTCTCGGACATGCTTTCTGAGTTTGCCTGAACGGTTCTTTTATAAGGATTATATTATGTTAAGTGTTTACTCCTGGAATGTAAACGGTATAAGAGCATGGCATTCAAAAGGATTAATTGACTGGGTAAAAACAGTTGCACCGGATATTTTTCTTGTTCAGGAAACAAAGGCGCATCCTGACCAACTGGCGCCGGAACTGATAAATATAGATGGTTATAAAAGCTATTTTGCATCTGCAAAAAAAAGAGGTTACAGCGGAGTTGCTCTTTATACAAAATCTGAGCCCCAGGATATTGAAGTTTCCGGGAATGCAGATTTTGATGATGAAGGAAGAATACTTATTGCACACTATGATAAGTTTTCTCTTATGAATTGTTATTTCCCAAACAGCCAGCCCCAAGGCAAAAGGCTTGAATATAAGTTATCGTTTTGTGATTTTGTGCTTGATAAGTGCAACAGCCTGGTTTTACAGGGTAAAAATGTTGTTTTATGCGGAGATTTTAATATCGCACACACGGAAATAGATCTCCAGAATCCGAAATCCAACCAAAATAATCCGGGTTTCCTTCCTGAAGAAAGAGAGTGGATGAGTAAATTCCTCAATTCCGGATATACGGACAGTTTCAGAAAGTTTCATCCCGGAGAACCCGGCCACTATACCTGGTGGTCTTACAGGTTTAATGCCCGGGCAAAAGATATCGGCTGGAGAATAGATTATATTTGTGTAAATAATGGATTCCAGGAAGGTATAATCAGGCCTGATATTCACAAAGATGTAATGGGCTCGGATCATTGCCCTGTAAGTATTGAACTGGATGTGTAGCATTCAGTGGGCAGGCTACTACCTTCACCATTCGGCTCCGCTCAGGGTGGACCAAAAATGGGAATAGAGGTATAAAGGTATAAGATATTTTGCCGGCATTAGAAAGGAGTTTTATTGCGAGGATCGA
>QNDG01000114.1 GCA_003645915.1 Candidatus Zhuqueibacterota bacterium
ACACTGGGGAATATTTTTATCAGAAAGAGGCACTGAACCGTTATAAACACGGCCTTCAGCCACTCTGCCCGATTCATCATACTTAACAGCCCCCATTTTCCAGATAACAGAATTCTTGGAAACAACTCCGGCACTGACATCTGAGGATATTGAAGGATAAAAAGGCAAATAATGGCCGATAATCTTTATGAATGCAGAATCGGATACACCATGGCTTGTTCTCCGTAAATTTACAGGTACAAGCATATAGCTGTAACCATTATCAAACCGGAACTTATAATAGGCAGTACCTGTTCCTACAATATGCACTGTAAATGAAGTATCATTATCTAAAAAATAATTTCCATTTGTTTGTACTACAGGATAAAGATTCCCTTCAGGGTAAAATTGTTCGGTATCAGCATATGGACCCGTAGTTGCATTCCACATATAAAAATTTGAAAGATCCTCTGAAAAGGATGAATTATATTGTTTTACTGTCTCATCAAGCGCGTCAATAGCAGGGTAATTTTTCATATTATTCCAGAGCTTGGGAGCCAGTGATTTATCATGGTATTGCTTATTCAGGTAATGAAACCATAGACACAAACCATATTCATGCAGTCCGTTTGCCATATTAAACGGAGTATTTGACTGTCTGAAAAAACTATCAAGATAATAGACATAATCATTAATGTCAGTATATACCACATCTTCCATCCACGTGGCAGCAGCTTCCATTAAAAAAATATCTTCTTCTCTGAAACAATATCCAAACTGAATCATATGGTTAAATTCATGAGCAGCAGTAACCCTCATTCCGTTTACACCGTGTGTATTTGTTTCAGTATAATCATTATCAATTACAATGTAAGTGATATAGGTCCCGTTGCTGTTGGAATAACTGGTGTAGCCGTACAGTCCGTTCAAATCTTCGATATACACGTCCCACTCAGGCCCGTCTGCAGGGTCATTCGGAGGCCTGTTGAACCCGAGATTTTCAACTTCCACCTGATATGAATAATCAAAACTATTGGCAGTCTCTTCAACATAATCGGGGATACCTGATCCGTCAAAATCATCAGCAGAAACCGCATTATAAGAATCAGTTGTATAGTGAATTCTGAAAAGTCCTTTGGGACTGACATAGCTTTCAGGCAAATCCGGTCTGGATAATATTTTTGCAATTACTTGTTTTTGTTCCTCTGAAAATTTATCTCTATTCACATTGAGCTGGTGCCATAGCCATGTACCGCATTTTACCGGTTGGTCCAGTCCTGTCATATATTCGGCAGGAAGCTTATCAGGTGCAAAAAACCTTAATGCTCTGTAAAAAAGTCCGTCAACTGCAGAAATTTGTTTTGATTCTACCTTGCTCCGAATGTTTCTTTCAAAAGTCTGCGAAAAAATACTTTGTGCAGACAAAATCAGTATTATTGCAATACGAAAACTTAATCTCATAATTTATTTTTTCCTGAAAATAATTGAAACAGGAACACCTCTGAACCCGAAACGGGATCTTATCTGGTTTTCCAGAAATCTGTAATAATTATCACTTATTAATTGCGGATGATTTGAAAAGAAAACAAACCTCGGAGGATCCGTTTCTGTCTGTGTTCCGTATAAAACCCGTATTCTCTTTCCTTTTACCGCAGGGTGCTGGTAATACCGGTTAAGCTCTTCAAGCATCTTATTCAGAGAAGGAGCGTCAACACGCTTCTTGCGTTCATCTGCAACCTGTATCACAGTTTTCATAATCTGTTTTGTTTTAAATCCGGTCTTACAGGAGGCTCTTAATAAAGGCACAAACTCAAATCCTCTTAACCTGATAAAAGTATCCATAACTTCATTTGATTTCTCTTTATCGTTTTTAACCAGATCCCATTTATTTACAACAACAACAGCGCCTTTTTTATATTCTATTATGCTCTTCAGAATATGAAGATCCTGAGACGTTATTCCTCCTTCGGATTCTGTAAACAGACACGCAACATCACACCTTTTTAATGCGTTTTGAGTCCGGATATTACTGTAAAATTCGACACTATCCTTAACTCTGGCTTTCCTCCTGAGCCCGGCAGTATCAACAAGTATGAACTTCCTGTCAAAAATTTCCGCAGAAGTATCAATTGCATCTCTTGTTGTACCGGGTTGATCTGTTACAACGTGGCGGTCTTCGCCGAGAATTGTATTTATAAATGTTGATTTACCCACATTGGGTCTTCCTACAACTGCAAGTTTAATATACTCATCTTCATCATCAACAGGGCTTAATTCAATTTTTTCAATATGCTGAACAAGCAGAGAAAGTAAATCCCCTATACCTCTTCCGATTAATGCTGAAATTGACACAGGTTCGCCAAGTCCCAGACGTAAAAACTCTGACGCTTCTATTTCCCGCGCATCATTGTCAACTTTATTTACAACAAGCAGGCAGGGTTTATTGCTCTTTCTTAGCTGATTTGCCACTTCGTCATCTATATCGGTAATTCCCGTAGTAACGTCAGTAAGAAATATAATTACATCTGCTTCAATCAGAGCATTTTCAGCCTGTTCCGTAACTTTTTCTTCAATAATATCCCCTGCTTTAGGAACAAATCCGCCGGTATCAATAACAACAAATTCATGGCCTGTCCATTCCGCTTCGGAATAATTCCTGTCCCTTGTCACACCAGGCTGGTCATCAACAATAGCATGGCGTTTGCCTATGATCCTGTTAAACAGCGTTGATTTACCAACATTGGGACGTCCTACAATTGCCACAACAGGTTTATTCATATCTGACTCCAGACTTCACTAAAATCTTCAACAGGTACAATTTTCTTTTTTATCCGTTCTTCAACCGCATTAATGGTCAGGTCGTCCAGAAACAGACCGTTATTATTTAATGTCTTTGCAGGAATAATAACTGCATCAGCATCGTAGTTTTTTGCTGCGGAAATAAAATCCGCTCCACACAATAATCCAGAAACAGTCACCGAATCTCCATACAAAGAATTATTAACTGCAATAATGTCCACATCCAATCTTTTTATTTTTTTCAATTTCTTAATAACCACCTTTTGTAACACAGGAAAAGCCAGCCTGCCTGTAACAATCAATATCTTTTCTTTCTTTACCAGACTGTCAGGGAAGTCCCCTTTTCCCCTGTTAAAATCATCAATAAATTTTCTGACAAGCCCAACACCGTTTTCAATCTGCCAGAATTCTCCGTAAGCGTGTGCTTTTGGAATTTTTTTACCCGCTTTAAGATAAAACTCATCACTATAATACACAAACGATTCTTTTAATTTTTTTCTGAATTGTCTTTGAATATGTTTCCCCTGTTTTAATACTTCTGCAGCTATTTCTTTTGTAACTGACTGAAGAGGATAAAGACCATCTCTGTGTTTTGTCAATCCCACAGGTACTACAGCTACAGATCTTAATGCAGGGAAAAACTGTGATAAAGTAACAAGAGTATGTTCCAGCACCTCATTATCATTTATTCCGGGGCACAGAACAATCTGTCCGTGCAGCTCTATGTTATTTGATACAAGAAATTTTATCTTTTCAAGAAGTCTGTCATCCCTTTTTATGCCCAGCAGTTTTTTTCTTACAGCAATATCAACTGCATGAATTGAAACATACAGAGGTGTAAGTCTCTGCTCTGCTATTCTCTTCAGGTCTCTTTGTGAAATATTTGTAAGTGTTACAAAATTGCCGTGCAGAAAAGAAAACCTGTAATCCTCATCTTTAAAATAGAGATTTTTTCTTAAGCCCTTCGGATTCTGATCTGTAAAGCAAAAGATACAGTTGTTTCCGCATTTCCTTGGCTCCATAGGATAAAAATCAAGTCCGCTTGAGAAATCAACACTACTCTTTGTTTTGATTTCAAACTGTCTGTTTCCGCGTAAAACAGCAATATTAAGATTATCTTCAATAGAATAAAAGTGGAAGTCAAGAACATCTTCCACTTTTCTGCCGTTTATTGATAATATTTTATCTTCAGGTTTAAATCCGAAATTATATGCAGGGCTTCCCTCTTTAACATTCTTTACTTTCAGCTCTCTTGAGTTCAAGTATTTCTCTCCAATTTTGTCGTCTTTTCCACTCTTCAATTAAAAATTTTATTAATGCTGCTGTAGGAACTCCTATAAGAAGTCCCCAGAAACCGAATATCTTTGCAAAAATAAGAACAGAGAATATAACCGCAAGAGGATGAAGTCCTACCCTGTCTCCAACAATCTTTGGTGAAATAACATAAGCTTCAAGTCCCTGTACAATCAGAAAAATTGATCCTATCTCAATTGCTGCAATAAACGGGTTGGGTGTAAAAAAAGCTGTAAGAAATGCAAGTGCAAGGCTGATATACAATCCCACAAAAGGAATCAAATTCAGCAGGCCTGTCATTACACCTATTAATATTGCAAATGGGATTTTGAATATCAGAAGGCCCATTGTTGTTAAAACACCTACAAAGGTACATACAATAATCTGTCCTCTTATGTACTCGCCTAAGATTCTATTGAGTCTCCATGAATAAAAATATACGTTCTTTTTGTACTCCTTAGGGCCAAGGTCAAGAAGCCATTCTTTAATTTTATCAAAATCCTTAAGAAAATAAAAAGCAAGAATCGGAATAAGTATAATATTAAAAATCCTTGTAAAAAATGTACTTACTCCTGTAACTCCTTTAAGTACGTTTGAAAGCACCTGTTCAAATGTTGTAGGCATGTTTCCAAGAAAATGCTCTTTAAAGGATTCAACATTTATATGGGAAAAATTGAGAACCCTTGGAGCTGTATCCTGGATAAAATTCGTAACATCAACTGCAAGCTGAGGTACTTTCTGAATAAGATCCTGGATCTCTCTGATTAATGCAGGAAGAAGCATAAATCCCAGAAATGTTACAACACCAAGAGAAATTAAAATTATTATCAGTACTGCAAGTATTCTCGGGATTTTACTGTTTTCAAGTTTATTTGCAAGCGGATTAAAAAGATAGGCAATAATACCGGCAATGATAAACGGGAAAATTACTGACTGCGTCCACGATAAAAACCAGAACACAAGAATAAAAAAAACGACCAGAGAAAGCATACGGGCTGATTTATACTGTTTCAGCCCGCTCAGTACAATTAAAAGTAAAATACCCAGCAGCAGAGGAGAAAGAACAGGGAATGTTACATAGATAAATGCCGTAAGAACCACAAAAACCGAAACAACTGCAATGTATGTCTGCGTATTGTTATTTGTCATAAATACTTTGCTTTATTAATTTCAGAATCAGCATTTTATACAGGATCTTATATTGTCAGACAGCTCTTTGCGACCTGTTATTACCTGTTTATTCACTGAACCTTAATTATATCACCCTTTTTAACGCCTGTACCGCTGATAAGCATTGCTTTTGCCGCTTTGCCTCCTGTAATCAGGCTTGTAACTTTGATTGTACCCACTTTCTGCTCTTCAACGCCGAGAGAAAGTCCTGTATCCGGATCAATCAACTCTTCTCCCTTGGAATACACAGCAAATACGTCCCCTGTTTTTACTCCGCCCTCAGAACCAGGTTTTATATAAATCACAGATCCTTTGACAAGAATAATTTTTCCGCTCCAGGGCAGCACTTCCATCTGCTTTTCAACCAGGCTGAAAATTTCATTTACAGCATTTCTCGTTGCTTTTCCCACAAGAGAATTATCAAAACTCTTTCTATCATTAAATCTTGTAAGCCTGGAAGAAAAAGAGAGGCCTGATGTTGTTTCTTCTTTGCGTACATTATCAGCAGCAAGAATCTCCCCTGTTGTTGTATTAACAATTCTCACATCAACAGCTACAGTTGCTTTCTGCTTGCTTACACCAACAGCAACTCCTTTTATCCTGCCTCCGGTTTTTGACTTTGAATAACCGAATTCCGTAACAGCTCCAAAAACGGCCAATTCCACACCAAGCAGTTTTCCGATTTTTGCAGCACTTTGCTCAGTAACCCTTCCGCTTTGTCCCAGATTCTGCTCTTCCATTATCTTGGAAATTTCCTGGCGTTCAATTACACGATACTTACCGTTTTTAACCAAAACTGTAACAAGCATA
>QNDG01000115.1 GCA_003645915.1 Candidatus Zhuqueibacterota bacterium
GGATAAAGCGGTTCCATTGTCCCTTTCTGACGTACAATGAGTACAGGATCAATGTAATCAGTCCCGATATACATATCTCCATTTTCAGAAAAAGTTAGATCAAATGGATTAGAGCTGGAAAAATCACCTGTTAAAGACCAGTCTTTAACCAGTTGCATCTGAGAAAGGTTACCTTTATTATCAAGAATTTGATTCTTCCATATACCTGTTTTAGGTACGCCTGAATCTGCACCTTTATAATCTGCAAGGATGTAAACATAACCGGAATAAACTCTTACAGCTTTAATGTCATATTCCTCGTACAAATCAAGTTTTTTAAATGAGCCGTCCGGAAAAACTACAAACAAGCCGCTTAAAGTTCCTCCTGTATATAAATTATCATTCTGATCAAAATCAAAAAATCTCACCTTTGCAGAAAGAGTAACCCATTTTTCTGTCTCTCCACCTTGTTCGGGAATCCTGTATATTGACTGATTATTACTTTTCTGAAGATACAAGAACCCTCCCGGGCCGAATTTCATACATGAAGCTTTTGGAAAAGTTGTTGTCCCCCATGACTCATCTCTGTTGCCTTCTGAATCGAGTTTATATACTTTTCTTCCCTTTATCATTGTATAGACATTTTCATCTTTATCAACTGCTATAGAAAATATCTGTTCTGCAAATCCGTCAAAATTACCAAATAATATGTTGGTTGTTTTTAATTTATAGGGGAAATATCTTGCCGGTAAATATGACCTTTTTACTGAAATTGTAATTGTTAAAGAATCTTTTAACAATTCTTCATCAAACGGCGGTTTAACAATAATTTCCGAAGAGGAAGAAAAAATGATGCTTCCCATAATATTATCAAAATAAACCACATTATCCGAAGGAGAATCTGAAAAATTTGTCCCCGTGATTTTTATTTTGCTTGCACCTGCAAATGCTTCCGCAGCAGGTTCAACCTGTAAAATTACCGGGGTCTCAGCCCCATTTTCATCTTCGTTCCAGATTGATTCCGGAAGTTTATACTCACATGCTGTTAACAGTAAAATGATAAGTACAACTGCACTTCCTGTAAAATATTTCAGATTAAATTTTCTCATCATAAATTCCTCAACTTAAAATATATTAAAAAGAAAATCTTACTGTCATTCTCTGCACATTATCGAAAAGATTAAATGGAGTATATGCATAATCCAGAGTAAATCCGAATCCTGTAAGACCAATGCCAAAAGATAATCCTTTCTCGTCTGCTCCGGTTACATATCCGCCTCTTAAAGAAAATAATTTCATAATACTGTAATCAAGACCAATACAAATCTGCTCTTTCTGAGATCTGAAGTGCATTGCATCAACAGATAAAAGCAGCGATTGATCAACAACATGCAAATTAAGTAAGTCCATTAAATCCATGGAAATGCTCATAATAAAAGTCAAAGGCAGCTGAAAACTTTCATCTTCATATTTAACCTCAGGTGAAAAATTTCTTACTGACATACCAAATGCCAGACTTTTAAATCCCGTATAAAAAAGAGTTCCGAAATCATATGCTATGGGTGTTAACTGGTTCTTTGATTCCGTAATAGAACCATCAGAAAGTGGGATATTACTTTCACCCAGGTTTTCATTAACTAATTTAATTTGACCGCCTACTGAGAATCTGTCTGTCAATCTTTTAGCATAACCAAATCCCAAAGAATATGCAGAAGGTGTAAAAATCCCTGTTTCAATATATCCCTGAGGAGTAGTTTTATCCACCATTGTACCGATCACTTCACCATAATCAACAGAGATAAAGCTTATTCCGAAAACTCCGTATTTACCTTTAAACGGTCTTATTGAAAAACTGAAACTATTAAAATTAATATCTGCAATCCAATTGCTTCTGCTTATGGAAAAATCAAACTTATTTTCAACTGCTGCCATACAAGAAGGATTAAAAAAGAGAGACATTGATTTTAATCGTGTATTTGTAAAAACCGCTCCTCCAAGTCCTGCAGAGTACGCATCGGTAATAATACTGAGAAACTGCATCCCTGACTGTGCAAGCTTTTCATGATTCCGGTTCTGTGCAAATCCATTAGAACTTACTCCGGATACGAGGAAAAGCATTACCAATGTTATGGAAAAATATTTACGCATTTCATTGCTCCTCATAAATTGTATTTTCACTTTAGTCAGGCTACCTGATTACAATGAATTTCTGAAATGTTTTCTCACCTTTTTTGAATTTAATACTGCCCTGCTCGTCAATGACATCTTCCATTACTTCGAAATATGCTATGTACATTCCACTTACAATAAGTTGTCCCGATTCTGTTCTGGAATCCCACAGTTCGTCACCGCTTCCATCGTTGTGATAAATTGTTTTTATTAAATTTCCGCGTACAGTATAAATTTTTATAACACAATTATCAGGCAGTCCGTAAAAAGCCAGTCTGTCTGGAGCTTCCTGGCCAAACTGAATAGTTCTTGCTTTTATATTGTAAGGATTTGGTACAACTCTGATTTCTGATAAATTACTTCCTGAAGGTCTTCTTAAAAATGCCCCCACATTTGTCATTGTCCAGAACTTACTGCTTACAAGAGGTACGCCTGGTTCAATATTGTTTGTTGAACCGTCATCCTTGGTCTGGATGTAATAAAAATACTCAAATCCTCTGACAGCGCTGGTATCATCATAAGAATTCACATTATCCGCTGCACTACACTCAAAAATTTTATCATATAAGGTATCGGGTCTTCCTACTGCTCTGTATATTCTGTAACCATCAAAATTTGGCCATAATTCGGCATTGTTTGACCATGTTAATGTTATTTTATTACCACCTGATTTTACTTCAAACATATCAGGAGGCGGAGGAGGCTGAGGTATTTTAAAATCGCTGTTATAACAAGCAATCGCTCTTCTGAACGTCTGCATCAGAGAATCTTCACCTGTTTTAACCCACAATCTTTTATACTCATCTCTATCATTTGTTATTGAGCCGTCAGGGTTTACATATGGGGCGTTTTCATCAAACCAGTTTTTTATTACTTCAAGATTCTTTTTTCTCCAGATACCGGAAACTCCTTCTGCAAGAACAATATGGATACTGTCTCCCGGTTTAAGAGTATATGGCCCGAAACCCTGTCCGTGAGAAAAACCGCCGGCATCGGTTCCCCATGTATCTGCAAATCCTCCGTCAACCTGGTCCGCATGCGTAACAGGAGGATGACCCGCTGTCATTGCCTCGTATTTTCTTGTCATCAAGCCTGTATCAAACTGGTTATTTTTCTGAGGCCCGGTGTCTGAACCTATGTAGTATGTTGTTGAAGGTTGGTCAGGATCGTCATTATGGTCATCAGTTGATTTATCTGCATGAAGTATAACGTTTCCTATGTACTGAATCCCTCCGAGAGCAATACCGTTCATCCAGTCAGGTGCTCCCCAATCGTCAACAGGCGAACCGGAATGGGGTCCGTACCATGAATACTGGGCCCTGAAATCATAGCCTGCTTTTTTAGGACCGATTCCAATTGTCTGGTTAACACAGTTTCTTCCCCAGTTTATATTGTCATTTGCTGCCCACCCTCTCTGGTATGCTTCTGCTCCGCTTCCGTATCTGTACTGAAAATAAAAAACAACACCTGTTAGTGTTTTTTGATCTACAGTACCTTTTAAATCAACAATCCCCGTATTTTTAAACACATAATCATAAATATGGTAATTATCATTATACTGCTGTGAAAATGCCATTACTTTTCTTGTAACATCTATTCCAATATAAGTATGAAGTTTGTTAATGATTATTCTGTCCGGGATAATGTAAGGATCAATCTCATCAACAATATCATTGAGCTTATTATCAGTTGCAGGATTTCCGTCAACAATAACATTAGGATGATCGTATTTCCCAATCATTTTAAACTCATATGGCATAACTTCGTTAATTGCGTCATAAGTTCTTGTTCCTACGGCAATTACCTTGTACGGTACTTCCTTATTTAATGTCCTGTCAAAATAGTTGGTTGTTCCGATCCACATAGCCTTTGCAATAAGATTATCCTGAAACATAAACTGTGCGGGCCACCTTAGTCCATCCTGCTGCTCGGAAGGCCTGTCAGTTCTTCCCATTTCATATTCTGCTCCGACATTAAGTATGTACTGATGAAGCTGCCCCACTCTAAGCCATTTAATTTCTTTTGCACCACCCTGAGCCATTAAATAACCCGGGGAAAAGAGACGAAAAGCAGCAGCTGACAATACAATTATAAAAATCTTTTTTGCAAAATTCTTTTTATCCATTTTATCCCTCGTAAAAAGGTGTGACAATTATAATTTATTTTCTATAAATCTATTCTAACACCTATTGTAAACCTTCTTGGGTTAAGAAAATTAAAAGATGTCATATTCGGCATATCAATGTAAGCTTTATCTTTCAAAATCCTGTCTATTTTGGAATTATCTACTTCTGTCCACTGGCCGTTCACATATTCCATATATTTACCTGTAGTTCTTTCCCAGTAAATAACGCCTTGTTCACCTGTTAAATTATCAGAGATTGAACCGACTCTTTCGATTGGTTGATAAGAAACTCCTGGTTTTCTGTAATCTCCGGGCCTGTCATTACCTGGTATATTGTCATAAACATTGCTTTCCGGAAGATGAAGCGACTGAAAATAGAACTGCTCGTCATGGGAATCCATAAAGCTGTTAAGATTTAATCTTCTTGTATTTAAAAGATTGTTTATTTCAACAAAAACAACAAGATCGGTTTTGTTGATAATGAATCTTTTATTAATCTTTAGAGAGATATCAAACCAGTCTTTGTAATGAACATTATTACTTATCCCCGGCAATCCTCTGGGATTCCATGTACCCCAATATCCTGATGCCCAGTCTCCGATAAGTGTTGCTGTAATTTTTTCAAAAGGCTTAAATCCCAGAATTTCCGGCCCGAATTTTGAAGGCAGAAAAAAATTCAGATTAAACCGAGCATAAGGTTGAGGAATCGGTTTATATTGATAGTACTCCTTTGTTGTCAGATCGTACTTTCTCTGTTCAGAAGGATCTTCGTAAATTCTTCTTGTTCCGAAATATCCGCTTGTTGAGACCCTGTAAGTGTAATTTGCAAAACCTGTCCACCATCTTCCGGTTGATTTTCTAAATGATAGTTCAAACCCTCTTACATCTTCGTAGCTGTCGTTGTTAGCAGCATTGTAAATCACACTTTTATCTGCATTTATGTATTCTGTTGTTGCATACTGATCAAAAATATCGTGATAGAAGGCAGCTAGCTGCAGAAGGTATGTATTTAAGATTGCCTGATCAAATCCGAGCTCATAAGAAATTGTTTTTGCGGTTTTCAGGTTAGGATTACCAAATATATCCATCTGTTTTGCAGCACCTCTTGACATACGGAAAATATCCTCAAATGCAGGAAGCTGCCTAAAATGGCCATAATTAAAAAACAGTTTTGAATTTTCCGTAATAGGATGTGAGATACCGAGCCTCGGACTTAACTGCAACTCGCTTTTAACTTTTTTCTGAGGATACTCTGCATCTGGGTTATAATTTGCCGAGAAAAATGTTTTATCAAACGGATTAACATCCGGCCATGATGTATTTGGGTTATAATAATCAAGACGAATACCTGCATTCAGAATAAATCCCTTTGTTTCAAGTTTATCCTGAATATAAAATGCTCCCTGTAAAGGTTTCTGCCTCAGTTTGACCCAGGTATTTGATTCCGGGAATTCAAGATTAACAATACCGAAATCAAAATCCAGATCATTATAAATAAACTCGAAACCGGTTTTAATCATGTTATGAAAATTAACCTGGCTTGTAAGACTAATTTTAAATTTAGTCGAAGATATTTTGGTATTATCGCGTGACGTACTTGTATGTCCTCCGAAAAACATACCGTCCCCAATTGAAACATCAGACTTCCACCAATAATTAAAAGGGGCTTCGTTTACAAAATATCCATCGACAATTTCATATTTTTTTGTTGTATCCCTCTCAGCAGTAGGTCGTGTATCGTATTTTTGTGAAATATATTCAATACTTGCCTCATA
>QNDG01000116.1 GCA_003645915.1 Candidatus Zhuqueibacterota bacterium
GAATGATGATTTTTGCCAGTTGGTCCATATGTAACAAAAGGGATTTTCTTTTCAGAAAAAAACCGTCCGTCACTGGCACCAGCACTAGGAATAAATGGAATGTCTGCACCTTCAATCACATCAACAATAGCTTTAAATTCCCTTAACTTTCTATTATTCACCGGTGTATAACTTACTGATCCTATAGTTTTATACTCTACTGTGTTGCGTTCACCATAACTTTTTGCTATCTGATTTACAAGAGATTTAATGTCTTCTATTTTATCATTCTCAGTATATCTGATGTCAATACTGCATTTTACAACGCCTGCAATAGCATTTGATGTATCCAAGATAAACTTATCCTGACAATTTGATCTCTCAACCAATTTTTTTATTTGAGTTACACTTGCAGTTGTTCTCCAATCATCCTCACTTTGTGATAAATTGAACTTACTTAAAATATCCTGGCACAATCTAAATGCTTTTGTATATGCACAATCCCCTAACCATGGTCTTGAAGCATGGCTGCTTTTCCCGAAAATAGTTATTGTTAACCAGATAAATCCTTTCTCCTTATTAATTATACCATGTCTTTCTCCAGGATCTGGCGTTACAACAAATTCAGGTCTCATACCGATCTTATTAACAATTATATTTGATCCGTTAAATCCGCCACTTTCTTCATCACTTACAACTGCCATTGCAATATTGGGTTTCTCTCTCTTCTCTGCATAATGATTCATTATCTCTATCATGGCTGCAACACCAGATTTCATATCCTTAGCGCCTCTTCCGTATATCTTTCCGTCTTTTTCATAAGGATGGAACTGGCTTTCATCGCCATTTACTACATCAATATGTCCTACCATTAAGAGATCTGGTTCCCAATCGTGGAATTTAGCAATTAATATAGGGCAGGACTCATCATAAATGTATTCATCAGCACGATCTGTAATAATTGATTTATGCAACGACTTACAAACAAAACCCATACACTTATTAATTTCATCCTTAAATATTTTTGTAGTCTCAGAATCTTTATTATCAGGTCTTACAGTCTTAAATTTAATTAAATTATTTGTCAATAATTTAAGTTCATCAATTATCATAAAAGGCTTCCAGACAATCTCTTTTTAATTATTAATGCAACTACCATTTAGGTCTATACAATTACCTTACCATTTTTGACTGAGTAAAAATGCAACCTATCCAATTTCGGATATAATGTAATTTGCGAACCAAGACTTGCTTCAAACATTTCATTTGTCCGATAAATAAATTTACTTCCCCCTGCAACCAAGTAGAAATAGGTCTCACTGCCCATAGGTTCAATCAATTCCACATTCGCTTTAATTTTAATATTATAACCATCTTTGGATTTCCTTCTTGTAAAATGCTCCGGTCTTATTCCTAAAATTATTTCAGACTCATCATAATCCATTAATTTATGTTTAATTTCATCTGGAATATCTATCTCAAACCCATCGGTCTTAAATGTTAATTTATTAAATTTATTTATCTTGCCTTTAAAGAAATTCATAGATGGGCTTCCAATAAACCCTGCTACAAAAAGATTATCTGGATTATTATAGACATTAATAGGTGTATCTATCTGTTGGATGATGCCATCTTTCATAATAATAATTCTATCACCCATAGTCATCGCCTCAACCTGATCATGGGTTACATATACAATTGTTGTCTGAAGTTTCTTATGTAATTTATTTAATTCCAAACGCATTTGAACCCTTAACTTGGCATCAAGATTACTCAATGGTTCATCAAATAAAAATACAGCCGGCTTTCTGACAATAGCGCGGCCTAAAGCAACTCTTTGCCTTTGTCCTCCGGAAAGAGCTTTAGGTTTTCTTTTCAATAAATCAGTCAACTCCAGTAATTCCGCTGCTTCATGAACCCTTTTTTCAATCTCATATTTAGAATATTTTCGAAGTTTCAAACCAAATGCCATATTTTCATAAACTGTCATATGTGGATAAAGAGCATAATTTTGAAATACCATTGCAATATTTCTATCTTTAGGTGAGACATCATTTATTTTCTTACCATCCAAATATATACTTCCCATACTTATCTTTTCCAACCCTGCAATCATTCTTAAAAGTGTCGACTTACCACAACCCGATGGCCCTACAAGTACAATAAACTCTTTATCTTTAACCACAAATTTTGCTTTTTTTACAGCAACAACGTCGTTGTCATAAGATTTCGATACATTCCTGAATTCTAATGATGCCATTCATTTCTCCATTATAGATTTTTCTTGTCAAGGCCTTATTTTAAATTATTTACTACTATTATATATTAATTAAATCACAATCGCAAGTATTTCAAATATATTTATTAAAAAGGGGGCAGAAAAATAAATCCCAAAAGTCTCTGCCCCAAAATATTTTCCCTTAATGCTAATTAAAGTATTTATCTTATCAAGAAACCTCTTACTTTAATAGCATCATTTTTTTGGATTCTGCCACAGAACCCACCTTTATAGTATAATAATAAATACCACTTGACATCTTCAAACCCTGCTCATTAGTCCCATCCCATGATACACGATAAAAACCAGCAGGTTTCTGTTTATCAACAAGTGTCTTTACTTTTTGTCCCAGCATGTTAAAGACTTCCAGAGTCACATAACTGCTCTTCTTTAGGCTAAAGCTAATCTTCGTTTCAGGATTAAACGGATTGGGATAATTTTGCGTCAAAGTAAATTCCTTGGGCATCACATTACTCTCTTCTGGCTCAACTTTTGTATCAAATATATCTTTTTTATCCGGGAACCAATTCAAATCCCCAAGTGGCAATCCATCGGTGCCTGCAGTTAACAGTGCAGTATTTGTATAAGACAAATCTTCAGGAATAGGCCAGCGGCCGGGGAAAACTGCTGCACCGGAAGGATTATAAAAATATGGATGAGTCGTTCCTTCCTCTCTTAGGGCCTTAATAAATACAAGCAAACTATCAATCTGTTTCATTACATCTGCATTAAATCCAGGGTCTGCCTCTACATTGTTCTCTTCAACCAAATATGGATAATTTGTATCATCATCAAACATTGATTTTGTTCTGTCATTCATCCATACAGGAGCAGAAAGAGAATCATTACCTGCCCAGTAATCTTTAATCTTCTGCGGCCAGAAATACGCATTATTAACAAAATTGATCTTTCTATTTGCTTCTGATATACTATGATTAGTAGCCATATCACTTGGGATAGTATCAATACTAAATACAGCCATACGTTCGCCATCCCAGTCATACCAGCCATCATTACGTTCTTCCTCTGTTTCTCCCACAGAAGCAGGGCTAAAGAAAATATTGTTCTTAATATCTGCATTGCTTAGGTACGGAGTATAGAAAGGATTTATATTGTTAATGAAAAGTGTATTATGCTCAAACCGCACATAATTTGCATACTGCTTTGCATTACAAAGGAAATAAGATGATCCATTAAACAGTGTACAGTTAACAACAGAAATTGTATCCATTGCAGAGCCGTAGTTAAAAAAGAACTGACCGTCAAATTGTCCAACATCATTTATATTTCTCCAAAGACAGTCTTTTGCATACAGAGATGTATTTTCCCCGATGTTTGCAATTCCTGCGGCAGTATAAGCATCGCAAATACAACCTTCAAGAGTCATTTTCGTATCAGTTCCACCGAGAATGAGCGGTCTGTCCCATGGATTTCTTTCCCCATTTGGAGCCATTCCTAGAAAATAAATATTCTTGAAATAAGCGTCTTCATAACAATAAAAAGTAACTCTTGGAATGCTGCCATCGTCTAATGGGAATGGTGCTATTACAGGGGGCTGTTTAGTATCATCATCATCTGCAATGAGAGTCAAAGGGAATTCAACAAAGGTTTTACCATTAACCAGATATATCTCACCTCTCTTCAGGCGATAAACACGGTTAATGTTATTTCTCTCTCCTGTTGCAGTAGTATCTCCTAATATAAATCTTGGTAGCGCACCAACCGCCCCTTCTGAATCGGAGCTTGGAACATCAAGCGTATCAGGAGCTTGTGCAAATGATTGTCCCACAGACATCAGAACAAACATAATCATAATAATCGTTGCTTTTTTTAACATTTTTCCTCTCCTTATTGATTGTTGTTAAAAACTATTTCAATTTATATCTGTCTCTAATACTCAACCATCACCTCCTTCTCATATTTATTTATTTATTACATCCATATTTGTAATTGTAATTCTATATATAATTAATTACTTTATTCTATAACGAATTCCAAAATCAAAACCTCGTCCATAGTACTGTTCAGAAGAAGGATAACCTGTTCCAATATTCAAATTTCTATCAAATGTACCTGTAATATTTCGTCCGTTAAAGTATAATTGTAACCCTTCCCATGGAAGTTCCTGCTTAATTGATATATCCCATCTCCAATAATCATCTGTGATTTCACGTAATTCCGGCCAAAAATCCACACCTCTGAAAATATTAGATTGATACAGCAGAGAAATCCTGCCAGAAAACCCTTTATAATCAAAACCAAAAGCAACATTTGCAATATCATCCGGCTGATCAAGCATCCTTGCTGTATAAAAAGTATCAACTACAGTCTGACTGTACCACGGCGGTTCTGGTATAAATTCAGTATAAACTATTGAACGAGGATATTTCGCCTCGGAAAAAATATGCGTGTAATTAACATCTAACACCAAACCTTTTAATATACCGGGCAGATATCTGAAATTTGTCTGCCAGCTGGTCTCAATACCCCACAGATCAACTGCATACTGATTGTTTAAGTCTGAATATAATTTTTTACCCTTTTCACTATCACTCAGACCAATCTCCGAAGGATCAAGAAGGACTCTTCCGTTGATTGCAAATATCATATCTTCAATATTTTTCTTAAAACCTCCAATTGTGAACAGTCCGAAGGTATTATCATAAAAAGACAAATAGAGATCAAAATTTTCCGAACGTGTGGGTTTTAGTTTATAATCTTTCCATGTTATGGTCTCACGGCCAATATTTAGACGGGGAATAATTTTAATATAGTCAGGTCGTGAAAGTGTATTTGTATATGCAAACCGAATATCAAACCAATCAACAGGTTTGTATTTTAAGTGTACTATGGGCAACAGATTGGCATTCGTAACATCTGTAGTAGTATCTGTATGTACATACGTTGTCTGAGGCTTACCTATAGTTGAATTTCCCTGAATACCAGTATATTTCCTTCTTACTTCTTCATATCGTACACCAGCTATTAATCTTATGACATTCGCGTATTGAATATCTGTCATAAAGTATCCGGCATTTAAATACTCATTACCAGAATAATCATATAAGGTAGAAGACAGATCCATGTGCCGGTATGCTTCGCTATCACCAAAGGCTTTAAGTACATCAACAACATCGTACATTAAACCTATATCTGCTGCTGGCCAGGTATCATATTTCCCTTTTAGGAATTCCATCGGATTATAACCTTTGTCAAAGAACAAAGGGAAGGGTAAATTAAGACTACCACTTTGAACAGTCTCTTGCATCCATGGGAAAGCATTTAAAATAGCATCCCTCGCTCCCTGACCACTTCCATAATTGAGAAAGCCTCCTGCAGCATTGTAATCATATTCACGATCTCTATAGGCGAACTTACCCCCTAATTTAAATTTAGTTGAAATCTTTCTAAATAAATTAAATTCCTTACTAAGATCAATTTTTGCAGTTATCTCTCTGTCCTTTGAGTACTCATCGTACTGATAAATATCTGCAAGTACTGTATTATCAAGATTATTTACAGCATAATTTGGCAGTTCAGTGGGAGGAACGGTCCTGTCAAAATTTTGTAGCGCATTTACCTCGTTGAAATTAAAAGACAAATTTCTCGGAGACTTTTGCTCGGAATAAGAATGAGAAACCTCTGCATTAATATTAAGAAAAGGCCAATTTTGAGTATAAGTTAGCGAATTGACCATGACATTAAGTTTTCTTTCGGAATCATTGGTTGTATAATCATGTGTGCTCAAAGAGATACCAAAAGATTGACTGCGACTCTCGGC
>QNDG01000117.1 GCA_003645915.1 Candidatus Zhuqueibacterota bacterium
GATGTTACAAGTACACTCTCATCAGGAGATAGACCAATCTGAACAGCACACTGCAACAGTAGCAGGCGTTTCATGGAAAAGAGCTCTTTTACTTCTCGGTCTGGTAGTTGCCTTATTGGGAGTATTCTCAGGGTGGTTCGAGCCTCATGACTGGGGCTGGAAAAAAATTACAACTCTTGTTCTGATCGGTCTGACTATAATTGTTTCAGGCAGTGTAAGAGACCACTATCTTGAAGAACACATATGGAACCATCTTGTTAAAAAACACATATGGCGCGTATTTTTATGGACATTCTCGGCTCTCCTGTTAATCCAGTTCGGTTTAAAATATATTGATCTTAATCATCTGATAGGAGAAAACCTAATACTTGTACTTCTGTTAAGTGCAGTAATAGGAATAATTCCGGAATCAGGGCCCCATATGATATTTGTAATACTTTATTCAAAAGGATTAATTCCTTTTTCAGTTCTGCTGACAAGTTCTATTGTGCAGGACGGACACGGTATTCTGCCTCTGCTCTCATATACTCTGAAAGACTCTTTATATATTAAGATAATAAATATGATTATAGGCCTTGCAGTTGGTTTTGCACTGATGGCATTTGGCGTTTAAAAACAAAAAAATGGAGTTAATTTACATTTGAAAATATCATTTGATTGTATTCCGTGCACAATAAATAGTTTTCTGAAATTATTGAATCAGAATATTCTGCCGGAAGATAAGCATGAGGAAGCAGTAAAGAAACTTTTATCAACTCTTTCCGGAGAAAATTTTCACCAGTCCCCTGCATCTCTCGGGCGTAAGGTTCACCGGATTATCCGTGAAATTACAGACAATCCGGATCCGTACAGAGCAATTAAAGACAAATCAAATGTAATGATGCTGGAGCACGAAGGCAGGCTGAGAAAAAAAATATTTGAATCGGACGATCCGCGGAGCACAGCATTAAGGCTTGCCATTGCCGGGAATGTAATTGATTACGGCCCCCAGGACAGGCTTGATATATGGGAAACTATCGAAAGGATATTAAACAGTGATCTTGCCAGAGATGACTCTGCTGAACTTTTTAATGAAATCAGGTCAGCAAAACAGATTCTGTATGTTGGCGACAACTGCGGCGAAATAGTAATGGACATGCTTTTTATTGAAACCATAAACCACGAAAATCTGTTTTTTGCTGTAAGAGAAAGCCCGGTAATAAATGACGCAACAAAGGAAGATGCATTAGATGTGGGTATTGATCGCTTTGCAAAAATAATTACTACTGGAGATAATGCACCCGGCGCAATATGGGAGGATTCTTCGGAAGAATTCCGCAAAGTCCTGCTTGAATCGGATGTTGTAATATCAAAAGGACAGGGTAATTTTGAAGGTTTAAGCGATGTAAACCACCCTATTTATTTTCTTTTAGTCGCAAAATGCGATCTTGTAGCTAAGGAACTGGGAGTTAAAAAGGGTGATTTTGTTGTAAAAAAATTTTACAGTAAAAGTGCAGATCAAAAATAATAACTTTTATAAGGAGGGAGATATGGCAGATATAACCGCTGATGACGTTATGAATGCAATTAAAAATGTTGAGCACCCCGAAATTTCTCTTACACTGATTGATCTTGGTATGATTAAGAATGTTGCAGTAAATAATAACACTGCAGAAGTGACAATAGCTATTCCTGTACTGGGAATCCCCGATGCAGTAAAGATTGCTCTTGCCCAAAGCATTCAGCAGCCGATTGAATCTCTCGGAGTAGAACTAAGCGTAGATTTTGCAGAAATGACTCCTGAAGCAAGAGACAGATTTTTAATGCTTTCAAGGCAGAACTGGAAGGGAGCAATTTAATTTCATTCTGAGAAATTTTTAAAATAAGGAATTTTTTATGCGTGTTTTAATGATTTACGCAGACCTTTTTTCCTATACACCGGTAATAAAGACTCTTGATGACGCTGATAAAGATGCCCTGCCCGCATCAATTGAAAAGGCTGTTATCGGATTTATTCATGCTGAAGCAGAGGATGAGGAAAAACTTTCTGCTGTGGAAACAAAACTTGTTAAGAACCTTAAATGGGCAGCGAGAAAAAATGATACCAAAAAAATTGTACTGCACTCATTTGCACATCTCTCAGGCTCCAAGGCAGATCCCGGAATAACAAAAGATCTTTTAAACAGGGCTGAGGAGAGGCTTAAAACAAGCGGTTATGAAACTTTTCAGACTCCTTTCGGATTTTTCCTGGACCTGAAAGTTGATGCACCGGGACACCCACTGGCACGGCTCTTTAAAGAATTTTAAGAGGATTACTTTTTATATGGGAAATAAAAACAATACAAAAAAACCAAAATTTAAAATTGATAAAATCAGACGTCCTGTTCAGTTCGTACTCGGTATTACCATTTATATTCTTCTGCAGGCAGGAATCATTTCCCTGGGTATGATTGTTATTCTCGGCTCATTTCTCGGAATAATTTTCGGTAAGGTATTCTGCAGGTGGCTCTGTCCCATTGGCATTGTAATGGAAGTACTGCTGAAAGCTGCTCCTGATGAGAAAGCAAGGGGAATGTATCAGTATCATAAGCTTGGCTGCCCCATTGCATGGATAAGTGGACTGCTTAACCGGATAAGTTTGTTTACAATCAGAAAAAACCCTCTGAATAAATGTATTAATTGCAATAAGTGCGATGAAATATGCTATATCTCAAATTTAAACAGTTCGTTCAGTTTATATAAAGAGGATCATAAAAATCCTGCTGACAGCTACACATGCTCACGTTGTTATCAATGTGTTGAAGTATGCCCTGTTAATTATCTTGAATTTAAAATCCGGAAATTCTGAATTATGCACAACGAACAGCTGAAAAAGTTTATTGAATCTGCTGCAGAGAAGATAATAAAAGCAAAAAGAGCAGTTGCATTTACAGGCGCAGGCATATCTGTTGAGAGCGGTATTCCGCCTTTCCGCGGGCCTGATGGTTTGTGGAGTAAGTATGATCCGGTGTTTCTTGATATTAACTATTTCCAGACCAACCCGGGGAAGTCATGGATTTTAATAAAAGAAATTTTCTACGATTTTTTCGGGAAAGCAAAATTTAATGATGCGCACCTGGCACTTGCCAATATGGAAAAACTTGGTTTGATCAAAGCTGTAATCACTCAGAATATTGATAATCTCCATCAGGAAGCAGGCAGCAGGAATGTTTACGAATTTCACGGTACATCAAAATATTTGCTGTGCTCAGAATGCGGTATTAAACACAATATTACAGATGTTCGCCTTGACCAATTACCGCCGTTGTGCAAAGAGTGCGGTGGGATTCTGCGTCCTGATTTTGTCTTTTTTGGCGAACCGATTCCTGAACCTGCAAACAGTCTCTCTTTCAAAGAAGCTGAGGATGCCGATCTTTTCCTTGTTATAGGAACAACAGGAGAGATTATGCCTGCATCAATGATTCCATTTCAGGCAAAACAAAACGGAGCGTTCATTGTTGAAGTTAATACTGAACCCAGCAGATATACAAACGAAATAACCGATATATTTCTAAAGGGTAAAGCGACATCTGTTATGAGAAGGCTTATAGAGGAAATAGAACAGATACAGAATTAATTCTTACAGTTAAAACAAGGGTTTTTTACTAATTGATAACACTTTTTATAATAGGGATAATCTCGGGAATCAGTAGCGGACTTTTCGGTATTGGCGGAGGAGCAGTCAGGATTCCTCTATTAACTTTAACAGGTATGCCTATGATCGGTGCTTACGGAATAAATCTTCTTGTTATTCCATTCTCTTCTTTAACCGGAGCATGGACGCACAGAAGAAACATCCAATGGGATATTGCTCCATGGATAGTGGCCGGAGGATTAATGGGAAGTGTGGCAGGCGCATTAATAGCGGGTTTGTTTCACAAGCTTGTACTGGCCCTGATTTTTTTCTTCGTGTCCCTTTTAACTGTTTCAGGTATATATCTGGAAAAAATCCTGCCCGGAATTTCAAAAAAAATAAAACCTGAAAAGCCAATATTTTTAATCGGGGCATTAATTACTAATTTTATTACAGGAATGAGGGGAGGAAGCGGGGGTACACTCTTACCCTCATTTTTAAGAATGTTAAAACTTGATATGCACAAATCAATCGCTACGTCACTTTTCACTACAATATTCTGCGCCATGGCCGGAGCAATTGTTTACTGGTCAAGAGGAATAATTGACTGGAAGCACGCATTGATAATAACCACCGGTTCTCTTATAGGAGTCCGGACAGGCTCAAAAATAGCTCTTAAAACAAAACCTGTATGGCTTGAGGCAAGCCTTTCTGCGGTTGTTGTACTTTTGGCTTTTATTGCATTATTTAAGGTATTGTAATATGGCAAAAACATCCCCCTTTGAAAATAATATTGATCGGTATGAAGCGTGGTTTGAAAATCATGCATCAGCTTACAAATCGGAAATTGCAGCAATCAGACAGGTAATTCCGGAATCAAAAAGAGGTATTGAGATCGGCGTTGGTACAGGGAAATTTGCCGGTCCGTTTAACATACAATTCGGTGTGGAACCGTGCCTTACAGCAGGCATCATAGCCAGAGAAAAGGGAATTAATGTTTGTGCGGGAACAGGCGAAGCACTGCCTGTAAAAAGCGATTTTTTTGATTATGCATTAATGGTTACAACAATTTGTTTTCTGGACGACATTGAAAAAAGCTTTAAAGAAGTAAAAAGGATTCTGAAACAAAGAGGGGTTTTTATTCTTGGTTTTGTTGATCTCAACACTGATCTTGGAAGGGAATACGAAAAATTCAAAGAACAGAATCCTTTTTACAGAATAGCAACTTTTTATTCTACAGAGCAGATAATAAATATTTTAAACAAGACCGGATTTGAAGTTAAAAGAACCCTGCAGACAATTTTTCATCATCCTGACCGGATGACAGAAATCGAACCGTTTAAAGATGGATCCGGTAAAGGTGCATTTGTAGTTATATCCGCTGAAAAGAGGTAAATATGTACAAATATATTTTCGGCCCTGTGCCATCAAGACGTCTCGGCATAAGTCTTGGCATTGATCTTGTTCCTCCAAAAACCTGCCAGCTAAACTGCATATACTGCGAATGCGGCAGAACAACAAATCTTACTCTTGACAGAAAAGAGTACGTACCTGTAATCCCTGCCATTCTGGAGCTTAAGGATTATCTCGATAACAATCCCCTGCCTGATTATGTTACATTTTCCGGAGCAGGAGAGCCTACTTTAAACAGCGGTATCGGAAGAATAATAGAGACAATTAAAGAAGACTACCCTGCAATAAAGATTGCAGTACTAACCAACGGAACAAGCCTGTATGACACAGAAGTGCGAAAAGAACTGCTCCCTGCTGATGTAGTACTTCCTTCCCTTGATGCTGTATCGGAAAATATTTTTAAAAAAATAAACAGGCCCCATAGTGCTCTTGAAATTAACCGGATAATTGAGGGGCTTTCAGATTTCAGAAATGAATTTAAAAACCAGATATGGCTTGAGATTTTTATAGTTCCGGGATTAAATGATTCTGAAGAGGAACTGGCTCTGATCAAAGGTGCTGTTCAAAAAATTAAACCGGACAGAATTCAGCTGAACACGCTGGACCGCCCCGGCGCTGTACATGATATAAGAGCAGCAACAAGAGAGGAGCTTCTCAGGGTAATGAGAATCCTTGATCTAGACAATACGGAAATAGTAGCACGTGCGCCAAGGCAGAAAATTGCTTCATACAGAAAAGATATTGAGTCTGCAATTCTGGAAACCATTGCAAGACGTCCAATGACAGTTGAGGACATTGCTCAGATTCTCGGACTCCACACAAACGAAATTAACAAATATCTTGACGATCTTGAGCATGTGGATAAAATCCAGCATGTTATTCAGCAGCAATCTGTTTTCTATAAACTTAAATCGGAAAGCGGTTCATGAAAAAAAACAACGGCACATTTCCTGAACACTACAAATGGAATTTTACAATGGGCATTGTCCACGGCATTAGTTTTTCATTTGCCATGGCGTTCAGCGAACC
>QNDG01000118.1 GCA_003645915.1 Candidatus Zhuqueibacterota bacterium
CACTGATGAACAATTTGATACTGCAATTGTTCCGCACAGATCATTCAGAAGCGCATTTATTGTAAAGGCAGCTAAGATTCCTGTAAGAATCGGATTTGACAAGTCAGCAGGATCGTATTTTTTTAACAGGATTGTAAAATATTCTTCTTCTTCCCATGAGGTTGAACGCAATTTTTCTTTGCTGCAGAATCTGGGATGGGACGGGAAAGTGTATGCACCTGTTTTGTATCCTGGTGAGGCTGAAAGGAGAAAAGCTGAAATTTTTCTTGGTGAATCCGGGGTTTCTCCCCGGCAGCAGCTTCTGGCAGTTGCTCCCGGTTCAGTGTGGTTTACAAAAAGATGGCCCATTGAATATTTTGCAGACACAGTACAGAAGCTTTGTAAAAATTTTAATATAAAAACCATATTAATCGGCGGCGAAAAAGACCGTAGACTGGGAGATTACATTGTTTCTGTTTCTGACGGTGAAGCAGTAAATGCAATGGGAAAGCTCTCTCTTCTTGAATCAGCAGAAGTAATACGAAGATGCAGGGTCACTTTAACAAATGACAGTGCTCCTCTGCACCTGTCTGTTGCAGTCGGAACACCGGTTGTTGCGCTGTTCGGACCCACTACACCTGATTTTGGATTTTACCCTTGGGGCAGCGGGCATACTGTTCTGTATAAAAATGTTGATTGCAGTCCATGCGGAATTCATGGAAGCAGAAAATGCCCGAAAAAACATTTTAAATGCATGAGAACAATTATGCCGGAACAAGTGGTTGAAGCAGTAAGAAAATATTTGTAATGAGTGCAAAAATAATAAATGCAGAGAAAGATCTTTCTGAGAAACAATTGCTTATTGTAACAGATACGTTACGAGACGGCGGAGTGATAATATATCCCACAGAAACAGTTTACGGCTTTGGATGCGATGCATTTAATGCGGAATCCGTGCAGAGGATTCGTAAAATCAAAGGCAGGGATAACAGCCCTTTTTTGATTTTAATCCCGGATTTCTCCTGGATTCGGAAGATTTCAGACCGTATTACAGAGTCAGCGGAGATACTGAGCAGGAATTTATGGCCAGGACCTTTAACCTTAATTGTTGATGCAAAACCGGTTTTTCCCGAAGTGTTAACCGGCAGGTCCCTGGGAATCGGAATAAGAGTTTCTTCAAGTGAAATTTCAAATCAGATTGTAAGAAAATTCGGAGGCCCCATTGTTTCCACAAGTGCGAATATGACAGGCAAAAAGCCTGCACTCTCCGGAGCTGATGCTGCTGTGTTATTTCAGGATCAAACTGATTTAATTATAGATACTGGTAAAAGCAGTAAGAATTTGCCTTCAACAGTTGTGGATACAAGACAGTATCCTCCGGTTATAATCCGGGAGGGAGCGGTTCCTTCAGAGAAGATATTTGGAATTCTATCGGGAAAAGAGTAATGGTTGTTTACTTTGTGTGTACTGCCAATTCATGCAGGAGCCCCATGGCAGAGGGCATTTTAAAGTCAATTCTGCAGAAAAAGAATATCAAATCAATTCAGGTAAAATCGTGCGGTGTTATGGTCCCTGCAGGCATAGGAGTTTCTGCTAATTCGGTTGAAATTGCAGCGGAACATGGTGTTGATATTTCCGGCCATGTTCCTGCACAGATTACTGAGCAGATGGCTGAGGAAGCGGATCTGATTTTTGTAATGGAATTTGTTCATAAAGCGCTGATTTTGAGCAGATTTCCGTTTGCAAAGGAAAAGGTTTTTTTATTAAAAGAGTACAAAAGTGATTTGCGCGGAGAAATAGCTGATCCTGTAGGATTTGATAAACAAGTGTATGAAAATATATTTCTGGAATTATCACGGCAGATAAGCAGAATTTTTCCGTATCTTGTTGAAGAAAACAAAAAATAAAATGAATAAAGAACTGAAAAAAATACTGGTTGTTCGTACTGATAAAATAGGCGATGTTGTTTTATCGCTTCCTGTTGTTACAGCGCTTAAGCAGGCCTTTGAAAATGTATCTGTAACAATGCTTATAAATCCTTTGGTAAAAGATATTGTTGAAATGTGTCCGGATGTGGACAAAATTCTTTTTGACATGGAACCGGGATTCGGCTCTCTTGTATCTGATCTGCGCAGAGAAAAATTTGACGCTGCTCTTCTTCTTCATCCTACATTAAGACTGGCAGCTGCTCTGTTTTTTGCAGGTATCCCGTTACGAATAGGTACAGGCTACAGATTGTATTCATTTCTTTTTAACAAAAAAGTTTTTGAGCACAGAAAGACAGGCAACAAGCATGAGGCTGAACTGAATTTATCTCTTGCAAGGGCTTTATATCCTGATATTAATCCGGACAATATTCTGTTTAATCTGAACATTGATTCTGAAATTATAAAAGATGCAGCAGGGAAATCAGAGAACTCAGGAGTAAATTTTTCCTCACCTTTTATTGTGATTCATCCCGGCTCAAAAGGTTCTGCTCTTACATGGTCTGAAGACAATTTCAGGGCTCTTGTTAAAATATTATCGGAAAAAATCGGCTTTCAGATTTTAGTAACAGGAGTTGAAGAAGAAAAAGACATGGCGGAAAAAATCTGCGGAAAAAACAGAAATGTTTTTAATACTGCAGGGCTTTTTACTTTAAAAGAGCTGGCAGCTGTTTTAAAAAAATCCGAACTTGTAATAGCAAACAGTACAGGCCCAATTCATATTGCTGCTGCTTTAAACACTTTTGTTGTGGGATTTTATCCTCCTGCAAGACCCATGAATGCAAAGAGATGGGGACCATATACGAAAAAGAGACTGTTGTTTGTCCCTGAAACAGGTGAAATCTGCAGCAGTTGTTCAGGCCCTGAATGTCCTTATTGGAACTGTATGGATCTGATTGATGTCCGGGATGTTGCGGAAAAAGTAATGTCAGTTCTGAATAACAAAGGTATGGCATAATGAATCTTATATGTGTTATGATATTCAGCTTGTTTGTAAGCAGACCTGCTTTGCAGGATACTGTTATTACTGTTACAGATACAACAGATACAATTATAAGTGCAAGTCTTCAGGATACAAACAGGACAGTCAATATACTGCAAATGCAGGATTCGTGCAGCACAGAAGAAGATACGCTTTTTGTAGTGCCGGACTCCCTTAAACTGAAAAATACAAGTTTCGGAACAGGGGAGGAACTTGTTTTTGAAATCAGGTATGGTTTTATAAAAGCAGGCAGGGCTGTAATGAGCATTCCTGATATGCAGACAGTTAAGGGCAGGTTTTGTTATCATGTTGTAACAACTGCGGAATCAAATAAATTTATCTCCACATTTTTTAAAGTCAGGGACAGGGTGGAAACATACATTGATGCAGAAGGATATTTCCCGTGGAAGTTTTATAAGAGAATAAGGGAAGGACACTACAAATCGGACAAGTATGTTGAGTATGATCAGAGAAAAAATATTGTAATTGAAAATAAAAAAGACACATTAAAAGTAAATCCTTTTGTGCAGGGTGTTCTTTCATCCTTTTACTATACACGATTGAAGAATTTAAAGCCGGGCACTTATTTTGATATTGATAATTACGGTGACGGTAAGCTGTATCCTCTGCGTGTACTGGTTCATAAGAAAGAGACAATTAAAGTGCCTGCAGGCAAATTTAAATGTATTGTAGTTGAACCTGTTATGAGAGTTGAAGGCATTTTTAAACAAAAAGGCAAACTGAAAATCTGGCTTACAGATGACAGTATGCGTATTCCTGTACTGATGAAAAGCAAGTCTCTTATAGGGTCAGTAAATGTGACTTTGATTAAATACAAAAAGGCCGGCTCTGTTAAGAAAAAGTGAAAGGCAGATGATTATGTCAAAATATAAAGAAATTGATATTACTAAAATTACTCCTGTTTCTGTAAAAACACGTGACAGCAAAGTAGAAACCGACCAGATGGCTTCTGTCCCTCAGCCGGGGATGAAGTTATCTGACTTTATAAAAGGGCTGCCTCCTGTTCTTGCATCTGCAGATTTTAAATTTATTGTTCAGAAGGTTGCAGATGCCAGGATGAATGACAAGCCCGTACTTTTAATGATGGGAGCCCATGTTATCAAGACCGGTCTGGGGCCTGTGATAATTGACTTAATGGAAAACGGAATTCTGCAGGGAATTGCAGTTAACGGGGCAGGTGCAATCCATGATTCCGAACTTGCGTATTTCGGAAAGACATCGGAAGACGTGGCAAGGTTTTTAAAGGACGGAAAATTCGGAATGGCAAAAGAGACAGCTGAGATCCTGAATACAAGTGCAGATTTAGCGAGAAAAGAGAAGCTCGGCTTTGGAGAGGCTCTTGGTAAGAAAGTTTCCGAAGATTCTCCGGAATTTATCAATTTAAGTATTTTTGCAAATGCATACAGACTGAATATTCCTGTAACTGTTCATGTCGCAATAGGCACTGACATTGTTCATCAGCACCCCGGAGCAAACGGAGATGCTGTGGGAGATGCGTCCATGCGGGATTTCAGAATTTTTTCGGAGCTTGTTTCAAAAATCGGAGACGGAGGTGTAGTGCTTGTTTTCGGTTCTTCTGTGATCCTGCCGGAGGTGTTTTTAAAAGCTTTGACAGTAGCAAGAAATATTTACGGAAGTATAATTAATTTTTATACGGCAAATTTTGATATGATCCGCCACTACAGACCTCATATGAACGTACTTACACGACCTGTTCAGGACGGCGGCAGAGGTGTTGCAATAACAGGACATCATGAGATAATGTTTCCTCTGCTTGCTGCTGCTGTTAAAGAGGAAATGCTCTCAAGAGGATTACTTAAGATGTAAGATTTTTTATACGTAATGTATGATATTCTATACAATGTTTTACGGAAACTGAGTGTATTATTTTCAGTTCAGTTTATTGCGCCTATTTTTTGCCAAATGTAATACTAATAAAACCAATATGTTACGGATTTGTTAATTATTAAAATTAATATTTCCGGATTTTAGGCACAGTCATTGCATATGTTTTTGATATGCGGAGTATCTTATCAAACAGTGTTTTATCCGATCGAGCTGTCCGGCGTTATGAACCAATACTGATTATTGATAATGAGCCGGATTTCAGCAGTGTTGTAACAGAAATAGCTGGCCCAAGTGGTTTTGCTGTTGATAATATCAGCAGTATTAATCAGGTTATTACGGCTTTTAAGAACAATGATTATAATGTTATATTGGTTTCCTGTAAGATGTTTAAGTCAGGCCATGCAGACTTTTTAAAGAGAATAAAGCGAATTAAGCCTCACTGTCAGATTTTATACATCATCGGATGGGAAAACGATCCGGAAATTATTGATCATTCCAGTGAAAATATTTTTGGGTTTATAAGGAAACCGGTTGACCCGGAATATCTTGTGTTAATGCTGAGAAATGCTGTTGCAAAAGCCAATCTGTTAAATGATAAAGTCTGCCTTCTCAAATCTTTAAGAAGACAGTATGAGCTTATTGGTAAGAGCAGCCAGATTCTTAAGATAAGAGATTTGATTGACAAAGCCGGTTCTGCGGGTGTAAATGTGCTTTTACAGGGGGAGCCGGGAACCGGCAAAAAATTTATTGCCCGCCTTATACATCTTAAAAGTAATAAAGCTGCAAGACCATTTATGACCATTGATGCAATAAATAATGATCCTCTTTTACTGGAGACTTCAATTTTCGGAGAGATAACAAATTCGGAAAAACTTAAAAAGGGCATCTTATCAAAATTAAAAGAGGGTACTCTGTACATAAATGAAATAAGCCGGTTGAATTCTGTTACACAGGAAAAACTTCTGAATTTTATTGAAAATGGCAAAGTCGATATTGCAGGCGGTACTATAAAATACAATAATAATTCAAGAATTATTGCAGGTACTGCACATGATCTGGAGATGGTGCTTTTAAGCGGGGAATTCAGAAAAGATCTCTATTACAGAATAAACATTATAAATATTAATCTTCCTCCTCTTCGTGAAAGAAAAGAAGATATTCCGTTACTTGTTGACTATTTTATTGATTATTTCGCAAACGTTCACG
>QNDG01000119.1 GCA_003645915.1 Candidatus Zhuqueibacterota bacterium
GCTTTAATTTCCTGATCAACCAGAATCCGGACAATCTGTCCCAGTGTATTGTAAATAACAAGCTTTACAGCACCTCTTTTGGGAACACTGTAATTTATTGTTGTTTCCGGATTAAACGGATTCGGGTAGTTCTGGTTCAGCATAAAACTTACAGGACCCAGGGGGATACCTTCGCTCTCTGATTTAATAAATTCTTCTGACCCCGCAACGACTTTAAATATTCTGGAATTTGAATTTCTGTCTTCAGGCGTAAAACTAATCTGTCCGGTTTCTGACAACTCAACAGAAGTGCCTTCGAAAACATTAAACAAATAAACAGACCATTCTTCCGGAATTTGTGACTTAATGTCCCATGTTAAAGAAATTTTACCATCGCAATTTTCGGACTTCAGATTTAAATACCATACATATCCTTCTTTGCCCGGACTTTTTATATCAGCTGCATAAATTCCTTTTACTGCTGTCTCAGTATCAGATCCTACAGTAAGCCGTACATAAGATTCTCCCACAGCAGGAGGTTTGTACCTGTCAAAAATATCCAGACCGTTACTGGCTCCGTTCTTTACACCGACATAATTATCCATATCTTTAAGCTGATCTGTCTGTGCTGAAAATTTAACCAGCCATGAATCCTCTTCGTCAAACTCAAATAATCCTCCTTTTACAGTTTTCTGCATAGATTCGTCTGCTTTCTTGGGAGGTATCAGCAAAACTTCAGTCTCATTGTTCCTGTTTAATATCCAGTAACCTTTCCAGGGTTTAAGTACCGGATAATCCATCTGAGCTCCATTAACAGAATCATAATACCACAAAGTACTTATCGACTCAGAAGATCTGGAGCAGTCGTTCCAGTTCACATCAAAATTAAAAGGAGAACCTATCATGTTCCAACCGGGATTAATTTCCATTGCATAAGCAGAATCAGTAGTTACGGTCTTTCCGCCACCTACATCAAAAGTAACATCTCTATCTGTAATAATCCAGAAGGCTCTTCCCGGTGAAAAATCAAAAATATTCTTGTCTGCAGAATGACTGTATTCCACATACTCCTCTCTCTCTCTGTGCCACCAGAAAAGCTTCCATCTGTAAGGATTAAAAACTCCGAAATCATCCTCAAAAACCGCCTCTACACTTGTGGAATCAAGTTTGAAAGGTACAGATACCATTCGGAATGCCCGGGCTCTTATTCTTTGCTGTGAATCAACTTTAATAAATTTTAAAGGAACGCCAACAGGATTATTTTCCGGATCTGCCATTGGTGCTGTAAATTTATTATTATTTCCATATACAACTGACACGTAATACTCAAGGCCTGTCAAAGACTGATTTTGTCCTGGAATTAAAGCCGTATATGTTGAATCATTCAGTTTTGAAGCTTTAACCTTGGTATATACTTTTTCTCCTGAATTTCTGTAATGAACAATTACACTGTCCTTATTTGCTTCTATACTTACAGGAACATGAATATAAATTGTAAAATCCTGTTGAAAAACCGGCTCTGCAGGAGACAATGAATCCACCTTTACACCGACATCTATAAAATTAAATTCCCATCTCATACGCACTATATCGGAAACTCTCAGTTCATCAAATAATCCGGTATAGTAGCCGGAAAGATTACCTTCGCTGTTGTACGATGCTCCTATATAGAGAGGAGATTTAATTGAAACAAGATCAGTATTTATCTTGCTCTTTGACCACATCTCAGTTCCGTCAATAAAAAGCTTTCCTGTCTCATTATCAAGATTTGAATAGGAAAATGCCAGATGATGCCACACATCGTCATTAACCCTGATTCCTCCTTCTGCAAAACCCGAAACAGCCACCTTCCCCTCTCCGTTTATTGATATTTTCAAATCAGGCTCGTGGTTTTCGGCTCCCATTGACAAGATTGTCTGAGATACAGTATCTGTTTTAAAATAGAATTCAATAGTAAAACTCTGTTTTGACAAATCAAAATCAAGCAAACTTGACGAAGGCACCTGAACATAATCATTTACTCCGTCAAACTGCAGGCCCGAACCTCTTCCGAGATATCCTGCAGTACGCAAAGCACCATTATGAATCTGACCATCGTATTTATTCTCAGTGGAGTCGTAAACAGTACTTCCTGAAGTCTCTTCGAATCTGTAGAGAGCTATAGTATGTGAATCCAGAACTGGCGCACCAATCGGACGACCCTGCGCACAGCTTCCTGTAACCACAATTCTTACGCTTGGTTTGTTTTTGTCGTTAGTATAAAATATCACAGAACCTGTATCATCACCCACTACCTGAGGGTTATACACGATTGATAATAGTTTACTTTTTAACCCGTTCAGCAGAAAAGACGTTTCTGATACTGAATAAGAATTATTTGTTACTGTAAATTCGGAAATATACAGATCCTGATCTCCAAGATTTGATATCAGTACCGGAAGTGACCTGGTCTGCCCTAAAAGAACAGTTGAGAAATCAAGAATGGTTGAAGAGACAGAAAGCTCTCTCGGCAGCACATTAAGTTCCCACGACTGCCTGAAAACCCTTGAAAGTCTTAATTCATCCACACATCCGTTAAAAAATCCGTCAATTCCTGCTCTGGAACCAACATATAAACTATCAGTCCCGCCGGTCTGAAGAGTGTCGGAAAATACCAGGCTGTCAACAGGTTCGTCGTTTAATGTAAGGAAAATCTTCTGGCTGTTCCATAACAGTGCTGCACTGTACCACTGACCTGTTTTAAGCGTATCAAGATCATTTGAAGTTATTTCATGCTTCTGTCCTGTTTTATCCCAGAAACTCCCTACAAGTCCTTTTTGCACATCAATTGATACGGAAATTCTCGGATGAGAATCTGAGCCGATAAAAAACAATGTTGAGCTTGTCAGCGGCTTTTTATTTATTGCAAACCATATCTCCGCTGTAAAGGAACGGGACGAAATAAAATCTCCCGAAACAGGAAATACCATGTAACCTGTTTTCCCGTCTAAACTTGCACAGTTTCCGAATCTTCCTGAAGTACCAATTGTCACACTTCCATCATTTCCACGAACAAATCCATTGCTGCTGTTTGATGATGAGTCCGGCACAGTTGTTCCGCTGAAGCTGGTAAAATGGTACAATGCAGAAGTAAAAATATCATTTGCATAACTTCCCTGCTCTTCCTGCGCAAGACCTGTACCGTACAAAGAGACTTTTAATACAGGCCAGAAAGGATCATTTGTATTCATGGATAATTCAGCCTCGTAATCCTGACCGAGTTTAGGAATAAAAGTTATTTGCAGCATTTCACTTTTACCCGGCGGAATACGCCTTTCTGTTACAGGAACAGTAAAAATTTCCGATAAAGAAGACGCAATATTTGTTATATCCAATGTATCAATTCCGGGATTTTTAATTGTCAGCACCAGAGTTCTCTCGCCTGGAAGTACAACATTACCAAAATGTAACGAAGTTGAATCAACCTGAACTCTTGCCATACCTACATTAAATTCCCATTGACGTCTTGCCACATTTGAAATTCTTACTTCATCGATATAGCCTGATATTGGTTCACTGCCAAGATAAGAATTTCCAAAATACAGGGGCACTGTATCATACGATCCTTTTCTGCTGCCCTTTATCGGTTGATTTACCTTTGCTGCATCAAGTTGTGTTCCGTTTATATATAATCGAAGTGAATCTCTGTCAAGCACAATTGCAGAATGATACCACTGCTCTTTCTGAATACCACTTGTTGTAACAGATACTTCCTGCCCGTCCTGGTAAAAAACACGACCTATTAAGTTCTGATTATCAACTGCCAGATCAAACTGCATTCCGTTTGCATTACCTCTGCTGATTAAAGATCTTCTGCCCGGGACATTATCTGCAAGATAAAACCATAATTCCGCAGTCAAACCTCCCCATTCAGGCCCGATAAACTGCCCTTGTGAAGGCGTAATTACACACACATCATTCTGGCCGTCAAAGCTAAGCGCTTTATCTCCAAACTTACTGTTGTATGTTCTTGTTGCAGGGGTCCATATACCGTTCATGTTGTTGCCGGAATAATCAAAAACCTGATTTGAACCGTCAGTTTCTTCAAAATGATAAAGTCCCACTGTAAAATCATCTGTAATATACGAGCCCGCAGGCAGGGTCTCTATAGCGTCCCCCTGAAGGAGGACTTCATATCTCGGATAAGTGGGATCACTGCTGACAATTACTAATTTTGAATTAAGAGATCCTATTGTTACCGGAGAATATTTTAACCATACGGCAGTATCCTTACCTGCAGGAACATAAAAATTCATTGAGGGAATAACTTTCGGATCAACATTAACAAGTGTTGTTTTTGAATACACACTGTCAACTGTCAGAGACTGTGTTCCAGGATTACTTATCTTCAGCATTAGCTCTCTGTTGCTTCCCCTCAGAACATTACCGAATCTTACTGTATCATTTTTAACTGTTACTCTCGACTGATTTACATTATATTCCCACGACTGTCTTGCCACGCCTCTTGATATTCTTACTTCATCTATGTAGCCGTTTAAAGCCGCATCTCCTGTAGCACTGGCGCCTATTGCCAAAGGCTCGGAAACAGTATTGTAAAGGGTTGAATGCAAAAGAGCTGCATCTCTCTGAACGCTGTTAATATAGAGACGCAGAGAATCACTGTCCCATGTCATTGCCACATGATACCATTGATCAACATTAATATTGTCACTGTTTCCGCTTTTTACTGTAATTGTTTTTCCTTCAGATGTCCATACAATACCGTAAATACCAAGGTCTCCGTAAGCATTGGAAGGCTGAAATCCCAGTTCATACTGACGTGTGCCTGAAGAGTAATCCCCTCTTCTCATAAGAACATATTTTGACTGCGGTTTTTGAATCATTTTGAACCACATCTCAATTGTAAAAGGAGTATCATGGAAATCATGAAAAGCTGTTGCATCAATAACAACTCTGCTGCTGGACACACCGTCAAATTTAAAGCTTGTTCCAAACACTGCGTCTGTTTCTCCGGTATGTACTCCTCCGAAAATAGCTGCATTTAAATTTTGTCCCGACGCGTCCTGAGCAGTCTGAGCAGCAGGAGCCTCGTCAAAATGGTACAAACCTCTTGCAAAAATATCATTTTCATAAGGGGATTTATTATTAAAAGAATGATTTACACCTGTTAAAGAAAGATAAACTGTTGTATCTGCATTTGTCTTGACTGTTGCAGTTGTCGGATAATTTTCATCAGGCGGTACATCCTGAGTAGGTGTAAAATAACAGACAACTCTGTGTGTGTCCCCCGGAGCCACTTGAAAGCTTGTTTCGCTGAATGAATATTCAACCATACCCAAAGATATACCGGTAATTTTAAGAAGAGTTGTACCTGTATTCTTTACCCAGAGTATCTTAGGTCTTGATTTATCTTGCGGAACAGGCCCGAAATTAAGAGTAGTAGGCCATATGTAAACCGCAGGTTTTATTTTGCTTTCAAATAAAAATGAGCCGTCTTCCCCGTTTGCCACACCAATATAATCACCGCTTACTGCAAGTCCCCTCGCTCTTCCTCCGGTATCATAATATCCGACTTCAGTATATTGTCCCGCAGTGGAGAAATCATATATTTTCAGCCCTTTGTCTTTTTCAGAAATGTACAGAGCCTTTCCTTCAGCGTAAATTCCTGTACAATACCCTGAGGTTGATACATTTTGACTGTTATTTGTCAATAAATTCCATACAATAAATCCGTATTGTCCGTTAGCCGCAAAAAGAGTATCTCCGGAAAGAAATACATCAACAGCCTGAATATTACCTGTAGTCATTGATTTCTCAAGGGAAAGAACTCCCTGGTCAGATACCTGATAAACATACAAGCCTGTAGAATCTGCAACTGCAAGTCTGGTTCCGTCAAAAGAAACACCTATTGCATTACCCGGTGTATCCTGTTCCGATATCTGAAAAATTGTTCCAGTTATATTAATAACTTTTACGCCATCCTGACCGCATGCAATAAATGCAAAGGAACTACCACCCACTGCACCGAGGTCAACATCA
>QNDG01000120.1 GCA_003645915.1 Candidatus Zhuqueibacterota bacterium
AATGCTGAAACTGTACGAGCCCTTAACAAAGTCATCATGGTTTTCTCTGTACGGATTAAGATGATTATTCCCGACTGCGTACAATGAAAGGTCTTCCGAGGTATAAAAAATACCTTGGTTAACAGGTTTGATATTAAGCACAAAGGGCAGGGTCTTGTCTCTGATTCTCAGCACAGGTAAAAAATTTTCAAACGGCTGAATCATGTACTCAGGCATAAAAAGCGTAAATTCATTTGTCCTGTCTGAAAGTTTCATCCAGAATAACAAGCTGAAGATACCTGCAGAGTGATCAATATGTGCATGAGTTATTACACCTGCTTTAATATCCGAGGGATTAACTTTAAATTTTACCATTTGTCTTGCCGTACCTTCACCAATATCAAGCAAAACGGAATTATTAACCAGAATGCCGGAGTAATTTCTGTTTGCAGAAGGTAAGCTTGACGAAGTACCCAAAGCCTTAATTATCATTTTGAGTTACTTTTAAAATATAAAACCGTTTCTTCAATACCCTGTTTTATTGTAAGGCTTGGCTCCCAGCCAAGCACTTTTTTTGCTTTTTCATAACTAATTACACTTCTTTTTTGTTCCCCGGGTTTTGCAGAACCGTGTTTTTCTTCTGCTCCGGAACCGGCAGCCTGGTTTATGAGATTAAAAATTGTGTTTACATCTGTCTCAACACCTGTTCCAATATTAAAGATTTCATTGGCAGGCGCTGTTAATCCTGCAATATTTGCTTTAACAACATCTTTTACAAAAACATAATCACGTGTCTGAAGCCCGTCTCCATTGATTACAGGTTGTTCACGGTTCAATAGTTTTTGAGCAAAGATTGCCACAACACCCGCTTCTCCGTGGGGATTCTGTCTGGGACCGTATACGTTTGCATATCTGAAAATTGTGTATGTAAGATCATATTCGCCGGCGTAAAAAAACAGATATTTTTCCACTGAGAGTTTTGTAATACCGTATGGCGATACAGGTTTTGTGGGATGAGTTTCATCACATGGGAATACTTCCTGTTCTCCGTAAATAGCTCCGCCTGTAGATGCAAAAATAAAACGTTTTATACCGAATCTTACAGCGTTTTGCAGGAGATTCAGTGTGCCTTTTACGTTTACATCTGCATCAAACAGAGGATCTCTGACTGATCTTCTTACATCCATCTGTGCTGCCTGATGGTATATTACATCGAATTTTTCGATGGCAAAAATTTTTTCCAGCTCTTTTGCTCTGATATCAGTTAAATAAAATTTAGCTTCTGGGTTTAGATTATTGAGATTCCCCGTTTCAAGATTGTCAATTACTACAACTTCGTGTCCGAGAGATATCAGTTCATCTGCTATGTGGGAACCAATAAAACCTGCCCCTCCGGTTACCAGTATTTTCACATGCCCTCCGTAATGGTTTAAAAACTTAGATTAGTTTATAATAGCAATATGAACAGAAAAAAGCAAGGGGATAGTTTTGTTTTTTTTATAATTCAGCAGTGTTTATTCTATATTTAAAATTTAAGTATTGGACAATTTTTGTAATTGTCCTTTAGAAACAATGGATGAAACTCCTGCCCTGAAAAATAATTTCATAAAAGTCGCATTTGTTATTTTCTCTTAAAATCCCGATTTAATTCTTCCAAGGCAGAATTTATTTTCTAATCATGTGATCCGGAATTGAACAGGAAATACTTCCTGATGGCCCGATTATATAAGTGCCGCCTGAAGGGCAGACCGGAAGTTTATTGTCTTTTAAAAAAGGTTTTAATTCATTAAGATCCGTTGCAAAATGAGAAGTGCCGTTCTCAATCATTGATTTGGCATTAATAAGAGTCTGCGCGGTCCGAAGACTCAGCTGATTTGTTTTACATGAAGCGCGGTTTGCAGCTTTTGAGAGATCAATGAACCTGTCCACTGCAGCAACAGCAAGAATGCTTATTATTATAAGGACTACAATTATTTCTGTAAGGGTTAGCCCTTTCTCGTTTCTGATAAATGATCTGAAAAACATCATAACACCATCCATTGCAGTTTGTTAAGTTACCTTATGTTTTTATTTCAAAATAAAATAAAATATTGTTATAATCCACATTTATTTTGATTTAGCAATAACCAGGCCAATTTAGTTTATTATAAAAACCCACTACCTCTGGTAGTGGTCGATCAAATGGTTTTACCGTTTCATTAATTTTATTATACTGTACCTACCCTGAAAGGTTGCACAGAGGAGGTACAGTATAAATGAGTGAATATAAGAAGTTAACACATACGATTTATGAATGCAAGTATCATATAGTATTTTGTCCAAAATACAGGTTTAAGATATTTACAGGAGATATAGCAGAATACAGCAGACAGAAATTATATGCACTTGCCCGTCAAAAGGATAATCTTGAGGTAATAGAGTTGAATGTTCAATCAGATCATGTTCATATGATAATTTCGATAGCTCCCCAATATAGTGTATCAGGAATAACAGGCTTTCTAAAAGGGAAGCTTACAACGATTTTGTTTTATCTTTATGAGAAATTGGGCAAGAAATATTGGGGAAGACATTTGTGGAGCAGAGGCTTTTGTGTCAGTACAGTAGGTCTTGATGAAGAAAAAATTCGTAAGTATGTAAAATATCAAGAGAAGAAAGAGAGAGAAAAGGAACAGAACTTGTTTGGATATTGATAATTTGGAATAGTTGCACTTTTCAGGATTTTTTACAAGCCACCGTTTCTAACGGTGGTATTTGACTTTAAAAATTGTGTTAAAATGCTTGCAATTATATTTTAGTTTCGTATCTTATCAATATTAATAAAAACAGCAGATAATATGGATTTTATTACAAAACAAAAAAAAGAATTGTCTCGTTTTGAGCGGTTTGTATCGTCAATAATGCTGGCAGCGGAAAATGTTGTTAAAATACCGCTTTTCAGATGCCAGAGATGCGGGGAGTGTATTTAAAGCCACACTGCGTTTATCTGCAGCCAGAGGTGCCCCAAGCGCATGAGGAACGGACCGTGCGGCGGAACAAGAGAAAACGGTAACTGTGAAGTGTATCCTGACAGGAAATGTGTATGGTACAGAATACATAAAAGGGCAAGGTTCCTGCACAGAATGAATTTTCTTTACAGAATTGAGAAAGTCCACAACTGGAATCTTGAAAGAACATCAGCGTGGCTTAATGTATTTACAGGAAGAATAGAGCCTCCGGAACTTTTTTTGAAGAAACAGAATGAGCCTGAAAAATCTGATAAAATCTGACAAATTTATTGTAACTGCAGAACTCGGACCTCCTCAAAGTGCAAACAGGGGTGTAATTGAGCGAAAAGCAGGGTATTTTAAAGGTTTTGTACATGCCGTAAATATTACTGACAACCAGACAGCTATTGTAAGGTTCTCTTCAATTGCAGCGGCAAAAATATTGATAGATTCAGGTTTGGAGCCGGTAATTCAGATGACCTGCAGAGACAGGAACAGGATTGCAATTCAGAGCGATCTTCTCGGAGCCTTTGGTCTTGGAATTGAAAATGTTCTTTGCCTGACAGGAGATTATACAACGAGCGGCACACAGCCAGAAGCAAGACCTGTTTATGACATGGATTCAATACAATTGATAGCCTCTGTGAGCCGGATGAACAGGGGAACATTACTTTCAGGAGATCCGATAAAAACACCTACGGGTTTCTGCATAGGCGGAGCTGCAAATCCTTTTGCACCGCCGTTTGAAATGAGAATTATCAGACTTCAGAAAAAGATTGCTGCAGGAGCGCAATTTATCCAGACTCAGCCTGTTTTTGATCTTGAAATTTTCAAAAAATGGATGGAAAGAGTAAACGGTCTCGGACTCAGTAAAAAAACAGCCATACTTGCAGGCGTAATGCCTGTAAAATCTGTTAAGGCTCTTGAATATATGAAATCTCAGGTTCCGGGAATGAGGATACATCCTTCATTTATTAAAAGAATGGCGGAATCGGAAGATCCGAAAGCCGAAGGTGTAAATATTGCAGTTGAGTTGATTGAACAGATAAGAGAGATCCCCGGAATAAGAGGTATACATCTTATGCCGCTTATGTGGGAAAGTATAACACCGGAAATAATCAAAAAATCAGGAATAACAATTGATAAGTAAGAAAAACAGCCCTTTATTCAAAATCCTTAACAAGCGCGTTGTTGTGCTGGACGGTGCCATGGGAACCATGCTGCAGCCTGTTATTGAGTCATGCAAATGCATGGATATGGCGAACCTTTTATTTCCTGAAGCTGTGTCAGATATACACAAAAAGTACAGGGATGCAGGCGCTGATATTATTTCCACAAATACATTCGGAGCAACCCGCATTAAGCTTAATTCTCTCGGGTTCGCAGATAAAGTAAAAGAGATTAACATAAAAGGTGCACAGCTTGCAAGAGAAGCAGCTCCAAGTCGCCTTATTGCAGGCGTAATAGGACCTTCGGGAAAATTAATTGAACCTCTCGGAGAGTTGAGTTTTAACCAGGCTTTTGAGGCTTTTTATGAACAGGCTCAGTCCCTTAAACAGGGAGGCACAGACCTGTTTTTACTGGAAACATTTGCAGATTTAAAAGAGATTAAAATTGCAGTTATGGCAGTTAAAGATGCTGCACCGGAAATACCTGTTTTTGCATCAATGACATTTGAAGAGGGATTTAAAACTTTTACAGGTACGGATCCGGAAACAGCTGCAACTGTTCTTACTTCTCTTGATGTTGATGCTGTGGGAGTTAACTGTTCCACAGGCCCTGAGCCCATGTTGGAAGTTTTGGGAAGATATGCTTTGGTTACGGATAAACCTCTGTTTGTTGAGGCAAATGCAGGAATACCTGTTTTTAAGAACGGGAAAACAGAGTACACTGTTTCTGCGGAACAGATGGCGCTGTTCGGAGAAAAATTTGTTGAAATAGGAGCTGCAGTTGTAGGCTCATGCTGCGGCAGTACCCCTGAATATACAAAGCAGATAGCTCAAAAAGTAAAAAATAAAAAAATTGTAGCAAGACAGCCTGTAACAGGTCTTCGCCTTTCAAGCAGAACCAGTACAGTATGCATAGGCCGCGGTGAAAAATTTGCAGTAATCGGTGAAAGAATAAATCCTACAAACAGAGATGAACTTGCAGACAGCTTAAGAAACAAACGAATGTCCCTGGTTCAGAAGGAAGCAAAACTTCAGGTAGAGCAGGGAGCAGGTCTGCTTGATGTTAATGTAGGGGTGCCAGGAATTAATGAACCTGAAGTCATGTCTCTTGTTATTCCGGCAATTGAAAACGTTGTACATGTTCCCCTTGTAATTGATACAAGCAACCCACAGGCTGTGGAAGCAGCTTTGCTTAATGTAAGCGGCAAACCTCTTATTAATTCGGTAAACGGCGGAGAAGAGAGCCTTAATACTGTTCTGCCTCTTGCAAAGAAATTCGGAGCAGCAGTTTTATGCCTTGCAGTGGATGAAAAGGGAATACCCAAAACCGCAGAGCAGCGTATTACAGTTCTTCGTAAAATTATTGACAGAGCTCTGTCTCTCGGTATAAACAGAAACGATCTCATATGCGACTGTTTAACTCTTACGATTTCAGCTCAGCAGAAAAGAGGGGAACAGACCTTAAGAGCAATGTTAATGGTAAGAGATGAACTGGAACTCCCGAACATTCTCGGAGTCTCCAATATCTCTTTCGGACTTCCGCAGAGGAGCCTGATAAATTCTACCTTCCTTGCAATGGCAATGGCATACGGGCTTGATGCCGCAATTATGAATCCTGCTGACAAGAGGATGATGGAAACAGTACGGGCTGCGTCAGCTCTGACTGTAAGAGACCGGGATTCCAAAGATTTTATTGCAGGTTTTAAGGCAAAGAAATCGAAAAAAGGAGCAAAAACAAAAGAGGCTGCCCCGAAAAAAAGCAGTATAAGCAAACAGACTTATCAGTGCATTATTGACGGGAACAGAGATGAAATTGAGGCTCTCGTTGATACTCTTTTAAAAGAAGGAACAGATCCTCT
>QNDG01000121.1 GCA_003645915.1 Candidatus Zhuqueibacterota bacterium
AAGGATGATGCTTCAACAATACTCTTTTGATATTTTACAACGCTGTCCCAGAATCCCCCTTTAATACATACTCCTACAAGCTGTTTTTTAACATAACCCTCTTTTGCAGTATCTCCTGTGGCAACAGCCATATCAAGGGATTCTTCAAGATATGCTTTTGCAGCGCTGTAATCTTTGTTTATGTAAAAATGCCTTGCCTTGGAAATTTTTTTATTAATATTGGATGAAGCAAATTCTGCACGCTCTTTTTCTGAAAAACCTTCAAACCCCATAAAACTTATTCCGGATTTCAAAATTGTTGAATCTGCTCTGATGCATTGGTGGAACGATTCCAGTGCAGAGACTGACAGGAGTTTTGGAAAAAACTCCGAATAAAATTTATTTCCTACTACCTGCCCCGGATCTTTCCCTGCAATAAGTACTGTGGGTACTCCGCTGTAAAGCATTGTGTATGCAATAATATTCTGTTGAACTGCAGGGATCTCTGTTTTTGGAAGAATAACAGCAAGGCTGGATTTTATATTCAAAGATAAAAGATTTCTAAGACCTGTAAGCCCGCCAGAATCCTTATCAGGAGAAAAAAATATGATTGAACCAAAAGGATCAGCAGGCGTAAAAATCATTCTGAGCGACAGAACTGTTATATCGCATTTTGTAAGTTTGTTCCTTACAGATAAAAAACTCGCTTCTCTGCCTGTTAGTGTGCTTATTCTAAAGCCGGGGATGTCTTTTGCATCGGGAAATTTTTCAGCATCAGAAATAAAGCAGAGCTCTTTTCTGTTTATTTTTGGCTGTCCGGATGCAATAAGATAAAATGACAGACTGGGACAATACTCTATCTTTTTATTTATTCCCAGATACGAACCGTTAAATACAAGCTGTTCAAAGGGTACTTTATCAACAGGTTCTGATTTAACAAACACGAGCGTGCTGACAGTGTCAAGCACCGCTTTTACAGGATCAAGTAATATTCGGGATATGTCTCTATCTGCCGTTGAAATACCTGTAGTATCAGACTGCCACTCCCGGATCAGGCTCGTTATGTTTTCTCTTTTTTGATAAATCACCCCTGTTACAACAGTATCTTTTAATATTGACACAACAAGAGTAGAGTCGTTCCCCGGAATAAACAGAATTGCAGCCTGATTATATTTCAAATTATTCTGAAAACGGTTAAGAGAAAATTCGTATGCCCCTGCAAAGTATGACAGGACATTGTTCTCTTCCTGTATCTGTTGTTTGTAATTTTCATATTCTTTTTTAATTGCATTAAGTTTTTCCGCAGCTTTTTTCCCCGGCTTTTTAAGCCGCTTTTCATTCCACAACATTCTTCTGATATAATGATAATTGTTCCAGATAATATTGTGACGCTCTTTTTTAAAAACTGGATTAATCAGGCTTACAAGCTGTGATACATCATTTTGGTGATGAGCCTCAAAAAGACCTATGGAATTTTTTATATCTTTATAATAAGCGCTTAATAATGCCGCGGGTTCAAAAAGATTCTTCTGCTCCCTTCTTACCGGAATAAATGAAAAAGGTTCTGTGTTACCGGGTGGTGTTTCAAGACAGTACTTTACAGCTTTTGAAATTAAGCTTTTAATTCTATCTTTACTGTCTCCTTTAACAGAAGATAAAAATCTTGCCTGAGCATATATTATTCTCCACAGAGAGCGTGTATCATTTGACTTTTGTATGTATTTTTCCGCAATTAAAGCATGTTTGTAAGCTGCTGAATACTCCTGTGCCATTGCTAAAACTTCTGCCTTGTTTTTATTAATAACACCGAGAAGGTAATAATCCCTGATTTCATTTGCAAGGCTGTCAGCTCCTGCAAGATACATTACCGCCCTGCTTAGTTTTGACAAATAAGAAACCGATTGAGTTATTAAAAAAGAAGACGACCTGCTGTCTGATTTTATATGAGAGGCTTCAACAGCTTCCATACCGCCCAGAATGTTCAGGATTTCAACCTTGTGGATCATGCTTGCAAATTTGTTTTCCCTTATATTATAATTTAATATATTTCTTGTAAAATCCGCCTGATCCTGATTCCATTCGGAAGAGAGTTTTTTTAACGACGTATAACCAATGTTTAAAGAGGTAAGAATACTTCCTTTTAAGTCTTTTGCTTTTCGGCAGTTCTTGTATGCGTCCAGCAGATAATCCCATGCTTTGGACTCTCTACCCTGTTTTAAATAGAGCACTCCGATTCTGTTAAGGCATACTCTTACGGCAAGTTTATCCTTATTATGCTTAAATATTTCCAGCCGTTTAAGCTCATAATTTATTGATTCATGCAAAATGCCCAGTTCTTCACTGCTTCTGCTCAGAAGCCCGTAAAGCAACGCCGCTTCATGATCATATGAAAAACCTTCTGAAAATCCTGACCCGATACCCTGCACTTTCCATACAGGGATTGAAAGGCCGAAAATTTCAAGCTTAATATAGTTGTTTGCTCCCTTATTGTTTTTTCTCTTAACTCTGGCAAGCATTTTTTCCGCTTTTTTGCATTGAGCAACCACTTCTGCCGGGTCTCCGAGAAGATAGTAGTTATATGCAAGATTTCTGTATGCAATTTCCGCATCTTTATATCTTCCCATTACTTCAAATCTGTTTCCGATACGAAGATAATATGGCAGGCCTTCTTCGTATTTTCCTGCCAGATAAAAATAAAAAGCCATCAGGTTTAAAGTTGCCAGTTCCTGATCAGTATCTCCGAGTTTTTCAAACTCATTAAGTGCGGTTTTTAAGAACGGTATTGCCGCAGAATCCTGAAGAAAAACGCCGCAGTGTCCTGCCCTCTGAAAAAACACTGCTTTTCCCGTAACTGAAGAAAAACTTGTATCAAGGTCAAGTCTTTGTTTATAATAATAAAGTGCCTTGCTGTAACCATACTGCCCCAATTTATAGAAATTATTGGCCAGGTTCTGAACCAGCATACGTTCCAGATCCGGATTTTTTTTCTGATCATTTACTTCAATGCCTGTGAGCAGAGATTGTATGGCTTTTTCATAAAAATCTGTTTTTAAGTCTGATGAAGGCACAAAAACATTCTTAAGCATTAATATGGGAGAAAAAACTATTTGTGCTGTTTTTTTAAGAAAACCAGGGTTTTTCTGTTTTTCCCGGGATGTGATATTTTCTGCAAGTTCATAATTGTAACTCAGGGTTAAATAAGGATAGGGCTCAGTATAGTTCAATTTTAAGGATTTTTGGAGCATACGGTTGGACATAAAAAGGGATTTTGTGTTATTTTCACCTTTGTAAGAAAGTGCCAGCCCGTAGCCGTAATAGAGACTTGCATTTTTTGATATCTTCAGTTTTTGTTTATATTCGCTGATAAGTGCGTCCAGAGTTCCATTGAAAAAAGACGCTCTGGTAAGCCCCCTGTGAACCCTGTAATCCTCAGGATGAATTTCAAGGGCCTGGCGTAATCTGGATTCTGCAAGAGCAAAGTCGCCGGAATTAATAAGACGGATTCCGGTTTTCAAAAGAAGGTTAAACCTCTTTTCTCTTGCCTGCATCGAAAATCTTCCGCCCTCAACCATAGCGTAATCCGATTCAATATCTTTCAGCAGGAAAAGAGCCTTAAGTTCGTCTTCCCTGGCAATATAAACTTCTGAAAGCATCAGATCCGCTTTTGCCTGAACCCACGACAGGAGGGGATACAAATTTTTAGTTTCAGTAAGTTCCTGTCTGGCTTCATTAAATTTCAACGAGTCAAACAAGGTCTCACAGATCATCAGATGAGCCTGAGCCTGAAGAGAAGGAGTTTCTTCGGTGTTTTTTATAATCTCCCGCAGCCTTATGATTCTGTCTTTTACTGTTCCGTGAACTGTTCTTAAAAGGCGGTCCCCCGCTCTTTTTCTCCATAATGGCACATTACTGTATTCGGAAAGAACCGTAAGGTACTGTTTATCTGCTGTCTCCTGCTGACCCTGAAATGAAAACAGATCTCCGATTTTTAAAAAAGTCTGAGCCCTGATGTTTCCGTATCGCGGATAAAAATTTAAAACCTGAGAGTATGCTTCCAGAGCTTTGCTATATTGCTCTGCAATTGAGTAAAGATCGCCCAACTGCATAAAAGCTTCCGCTCTTATACGACTGGAATAATCAGTGTTGTCCGCTATGTCAAAACAGCTCTTAATTTTCTGTTGAACCGGAATTTTGGAAAATATAATAAATTTTAAAAGAGCCCTGCCCCTTTCATCTGATCCCTGTTTTGCAGTTTCTGCACCTTTTTTAAATTTTATCAATGCATCTGCAGTGTCGTTTAGAGAGAGATAAATATTCCCCTGCTGGATTAGAGACTTAGACACAATAAGCTTATTTTCAGGAAACCTCTTTATCAGGGACTCAAAAGCCAGGATAATATAAGACTGAGCATCTTTTGAAACACATGAACTCAGCTTCAGAAGAATCTTTTCATACTCTTGTCTGGGATTTTTACCGGGAGAGACAGTTCCGTATTTTGGTATTGACCAGACATCCAGTTTTTTGTTTTTACCGGAGCAAAAGAAAATTTTGTTGTTTATTGACCATGAAGGATGAGTATTTATATTAAGGGCAGGTGTAATCTGTAATTCTTTTTCATAAGCAGGATCATATGAATAAAAGAAAACCGAATCAGCGTTAATATGTTTCGTAAAAAGAGCGCTTTCAAACTCGCCATTTTTCCTTACAAACACAATTGACCTGCTGTCCGGTGCCCACGACCCGGAACTAATCATATCAGTACCGGAGGTAATCTGTTTTACCTTACCGCTTTTAAGCTCACCAAAATCTGCTCTGATAATATAAAGATTTCCACTGGCATTTTTTCTTGTTGATGTAAACAGAATCAGATTATAAGGAGCAGGAGACCACGCAGGTTCAAAACCGCCCTTTGTAGTAAGTTGCAGACTTGTGTCTTTTGAAACATCGTACACAAATATGTTTTCTTTTCCGCTTCTTTCCGACGTAAAAGCAATATATTTTTTATCACTTGAAAAACAGGGAGAAAAATCTTTGCCTTTAAAATGAGTAATCTGCCGCATTTTTGTTACTTTTGCCCTGTCTCCTTTAAATGATATACTTGCAAGCCATATATCACCAAGAGCATCGCTTCTTTTGGACACAAAAACAATCTGCCTGCTGTCAGGAGACCATGAAGGGAGAAAGTCCTCTGCTCTGTGACCTGTTATCTGCCGCGGTGTACCGTGCGGAAGTTTTTTAACCCATATATCAATATTCCCGCTTCTGTCAGATACAAATGCAAGCCACTTTCCGTCAGGTGAGACTGCCGGTTGAAAATCAGATGCAGGATGCGTGGTAATCTGCACAAGCTCAGGCAGATCTTTTATCTGACCCCAAAGAGATGAATAAAAAAGAATAAGTGTAAACAGTATAAATCCTGCAGAAAAATTTATTGCTTTTTTCTTCATTTTCACTTCTTATGCCATGATCCGTCTATATTCTGTATCCATGTGCCGCGGGGAGAATTTTCCTGATACATGCGTGCAAAAACCTGCTCTATATTTTTTTTGGCAGACTCATTTAAGGAACCGTTTATCTCAATAATTCGTACAACTATTGTTTCCCTGTCTTCGTTTTCTTCTGACACTATTTCAGTAACCAGTTTTAATGTTTCATCATCTAAAGATTTTGTATTTTCTCTGATATCAAGAAAACCGTGTATATTTTCTCCGACCCACCCCTTTTTCTTAAATTCCTCTATATCGTCTTTATTGAATTTCTGCCGCTGGATCGCTTCCAGAACTCTTCTTTTTTCAGGAGACACAACTCCCTGCCTCTGACCTGCGCCCCTTGTTGAAGCAATCATCCATGTATCCTGTCTGATTCTGTCATATGTGCCTATTACTTCTTTCTCCAGAGCTGTTTTTTCTCCTGTAACTCTTAATTCCGGCGCTCTTATTGTGCAGGATGCTGTAATACCTGCAATCAGCAATGTAAAAATTATACGGAACGTTTTCAT